>DATCRI010000084.1 GCA_036569045.1 Chthoniobacterales bacterium
TCGACACGGCCCGGCTCGCGTTGCATGCCGCCCTCGCCGCAAGCGCGGTGCTCGTTTTCGCCCTCGTCGGCATCCCCCTCGCGAGAACCGCTCTCGTCGCCGCCACCCGCGGCCGCATCGTCTTCGAGCAACTCTTCCTCGCCGGCATCCTTGGCGCCTTCGCCGCCTCCGTCATTTCGAGCCTCACCGGCGTTGGCCACGTCTATTACGAAGTCGTCGCCATCCTGCTCGCGATCTACACGTTCGGTCGCACGCTGGGCGACCGCCGCCGCGAAGCCGCGCTGCAGGCGGCCCAGGCGCTCGGCGAGGAATTCGAAACCTGCGAACGCCTGGCTCCCGAGGGTGCCCTCCAACGCATCCCGGTGCGCGAGATTCGCCGCGGCGATCTCGTCCACATCGCCGCCGGCAGCGCGGTGCCGATCGACGGCGTCATCACCGAGGGCTCGGCCCTCGTGCAGGAAAACACGCTCACCGGCGAAGCGTTTCCCGTCACCCGCCGCCCCGGCGATCCCGTGCTCGCGGGCAGCCGCCTCCTCGATGGCCCCCTTCGCGTGCGCGCGACCGCTCCCGGAAACGAACGCCAGCTCGATGCCTTGTTCGAACGCGTGCGCGCCGCCCAGTCCCGCCCCGCCCACCTCCAGCGCGAGGCCGACCGCCTCGTCGCGTGGTTTCTTCCGGCCGTGATGCTCGTCGCGGCGCTCACCTTCGCGGGCAGGACCCTTCACTCCGGCTGGACGGTCGGCCTGTTCAACGCCCTCGCCGTGCTCCTCGTCGCCTGCCCGTGCTCGATGGGCCTCGCCACGCCGATCGGCGTCTGGTCCGCGCTGGCCGATCTCGCCCGTCACGGCATCGCCGCCGGCACCAGCGACCTCGTCGAGCGGCTCGCGCAGGTCGAGCAGGTCGTCTTCGACAAGACCGGCACCCTCGGCGACGAGCGCCTCGCCCTGGTCGATTTCGTCAGCGCGCCCGGCATCGACCGCGAAACCCTCCTCGGCGAGATTTCTGCGCTCGAGGCCGCCAGCGATCACCCGATCGCCAATGCCTTTCGCCTCCATCCGCCGGCCGGCATCGCGACGAACGTGCGATTGATCTCCGGAGTCGGCATCGAAGGCCGCGTCGGCGACGTCCACCTTCAGATCGGCAACGCCTCGCTCCTCGCCGGTCGCTCCGCCGACATCCTGCGCGCGGAACTTCCCGCCGCTCTTCCCGGCGAACGAGAGCTCCTTGTTCTGCGCGACGGCGAACTGGCCGGCGTGGCCCGGCTTCGCGAGCAACTGCGCGAGGCCGCTCGCACCATCGTCGCCGACCTCGAGGCCGCCGGCCTCCCCTGCACGATCCTCACCGGCGACTCCTCGCCCACCGCGCACGGCCTTGCCGCGACGGAATCCGGCCTCACTCCGGAAAGGAAGGCTGCTCGGGTGCGCGAACTGTCCGCCGCCGGGCGCGTCCTCTTCGTCGGCGACGGCGTGAACGACGCTCCCGCCATGGCCGAGGCCCATGCCTCGCTGGCGCTGGCGACCGGCAGTTCGCTCGCTCGCGAGACCGCGCTCGGCGAGTTCCACGACCTCCGCGCCATTCCTTTCGCCATCGCCCGCAGCCGCGCCACGCTCCGCGCCATTCGGCAGAACCTCCTGTTCGCCGCCGCCTACAATGGCCTTGGCATCACCCTCGCCGCCGCGGGCATCCTGCACCCCGTCGCCGCCGCGCTGCTCATGCTCGCCTCCAGCCTCACGGTAAGCGTCCGCGCCCTCCGGCCCGTGAACGTCCGATTGACTCCGCGCCCGCGGCGCGCTCCGCTGGCGGACATTCCGCATCCGCAACCCGTCTGAAAATGCCCGCCACTCCTGCCGCCGAAGCCACGCACCGCGCGCATGTCGCCGCCCGGCGCGAGCGCTCGCCGTTGTGGCGCGTCATCCACGCCCTCGGCTCGCTGAAGCTGGCCCTGCTCCTTCTCGCGACCATCGCGATCGCCTGCGCCGTCGCCACGTTCGCCGAGAGCCGTTTCGACACCAAGGTCGCGCAGGCCTACATTTACAAGGCGCCGTGGTTCACCGTCTGGCTCGGCGTCCTTTGCCTCAACCTCTTCGCCGTCACGCTCACCCGCTGGCCCTGGCAGCGAAAGCACCTCGGCTTTGTCATCACGCATTACGGCATCATCACGCTGCTCATCGGCGCGATCATCGGCTCGCACTTCGGCTTCGAGGGCAACGTCACCCTCCACCGAGGCGCGCCTCCCGCCGACCGCATCACCACCAGTCGAAGCCTCCTCCAGATTCAGAATGCCACCACCGACGACTTCGACCTCGCCCCCTTCGACGCCCAGCTCGTGCGTCCTTCCGAGGCCCGTCCCCGTGAATTTCCGGTGCCCGGCACGGATTGGAAGATCCGCGTCGACGCCTGGGCCGACGCCCTGACCACGAGCGAACGTCTCGCCCCGGCCGAGAGCGGCCCACCCGGCGTCACTCTCGACTTCTCATCGAAAATGATGGGCCAGCACATCAGCCTGCCGCTCGTTCTCGCCCCCGACGCCCCCGCGCCGCGCGACTTCTTCGGCCTCGCAAAGGTCTCCCTCGTTCCCGATCTCCCGGCCCGCGCCCCTCTTGCCATCACGGAATCCCAGCTCGTCTTCGCGAGATTTGCTTCCGTCACTCAGGCCGAGGGCGACGTCCGCACCGGCGTGCAGGCCGCATTGAGTTCCGACGGCGCGATTCTCACCGTCACGCTCGCAGACGGCAAATCCGTCGACTTCGACCGCGTGAAGATTACCGGCCAGCCGCAAAAGGTCGGCCCCGCCACGATCACCGCGACCGAATACTGGCCCGACTTCGTCTTCGCGAACGGCAAACCCGCCACCGCCAGCACCGAGCCGCGGAATCCCGCCGTGCTCGTCCGGGTCGAAGCCCCACGGCCCCTGCCCGGCGCGCGCCCCATGCTCGAGGTCGCCCCGGCCGCGGACGGCATCACCTACCAGCTTGGGCGCGGCGATTACGCCATTTCTCGCGGCGCTGCGAAGGTCGGCGCGTCGTTCCCGCTCGGCTGGGCGGACTGGACCGCTACGCTTTCGCAGTCGCTTCCTCACGCCCGCCTGGTCACGGAGCGACGCCCCGCCGGGGCCGGCGAAAATGGCGCGCCCGGCCTGCGCGCCCGACTGGTCAGCCCCGCTGGCGTGGCCGGCGCCCCGCACTGGCTGGCCTCCGGCGATGCACTCACGCTCACCGGCGATGGCGTGACCGCCCGCCTCGGTTACGGCCTCGAGTCCCGCCCCGTCCCGTTCGAGATCGGCCTGCGCAATTTCGAAGTGCCCCGCCTCGAAGGCACCGACACCCCCGCGAACTTCATCGCCACCGTGGAATTCCGCGATCCGAAAACCGGCGCGACGAAACAGGATGTCGCCCAGATGAACCACCCCGCGAGCTGGCCCGGCGGCGCATTTGCCGTCACCACCGGATTGAACTACAAATTCTCCCAGGCCCAGTGGAATCCCGAGGACCTCGGCGAAACCACGCTCCAGGTCCTCTACGACCCCGGCTGGCTCCTCAAGTGGACCGGCTCGCTCGCCATCTGCTGCGGCATTTTCATCATGTTCTACCTGCGCCCGAAAAAATCATGAGACTCGTCCTGTTCCTCGCGCTCATGCTCGCCGCGCCGCTCGCCCGCGCCCTCGACGCCACGCCGCTCGAGGCGATTCCCGTGCAGGAAGGCGGCCGGAAGAAACCCTTCCTCGTCTTCGCGCAGGAGAATCTCCTCACCCTCAGCGGCCGCACCGCGCTCACGCTCGACGGCCGTTCGCAGTCCGCTTCCGAGATCATCAGCCGCCTCTGGCTCACCCCCGAGAAAGCCGGCTCGCTGCCCCTCATCCTCGTCAACAATCTCCCGCTGAAAGCCGCCGCCGGTCTCGACGAATCCCGCAAATGGTTCTCCCGCGACGAGCTCGCCGCCAGCGCCGGCTTCCTCGCCCTCTACCAGCGGGCCGAGGTCGCCCGCCGCACCGCGAAGGACGGCAAGCTCACCGGCACCGACAAGACCGTCGACCAGATCGCCCAGCGCATTGCTCGACTCGATGCCCTGCGGACGGGCGAACTCCTCCGCCTCGTCGCGAATCCCGCCGGCGATTCCGCCGCATGGAGCCCGCTCCCTCTCGACAATCCCGCCGTCGCATCCCTCCGCGCCGCTCTCCTCTCGGACAACGACGCCGCCTTCAAAGCCGCCGCCGATTCCCTGCGCACCTCCCTCGCCGCGCAGGCCCCGCAGTTCCAGCCGTCCGCCTGGAAAATCTCGCTCGAGCTGCTCTATCAAAAAGCTCACCCGTTCCGCTGGGCCTGGATTCTTTACCTCGCCGCCGGCATTACCCTCGCCGTCACCTCCGTGCGGGGACGACGGGCCGGCTACGCCATCGCCTGGGGGCTCGCCGGGGTCGGGGCGCTGTTCCAGGCCGCCGGATTCACCGGCCGCATCCTCATCGCCGGCCGGCCGCCCGTCTCGAACATGTATGAGTCGATCATCTGGGTCGCGTTCGGCGCCGTGTTCTTCGCGCTCGTCTTCGAGGCCATCCACCGCGGACGCTATTTCCTGCTCGGCGCCACGTTTGCGGCCGTCATTCCGCTGCTCCTCGCCGACTTCCAGCCGCTCGCCCTCGACCGCTCGATCCAGCCGCTCACGCCCATTCTCCAGAGCAACTTCTGGCTCGCGACGCACGTCCTCATCATCACCCTCAGCTACGCCGCCTTCCTCCTCGCCCTCGGTGTCGCCCACATCGCCCTCGGCAAGATCGTCCTCGGCCGGAAACCCTCCGCCGCGCTCTACAACTACATCTACCGCACCCTTCAGGTCGGCGTCCTCCTGCTCGCCATCGGCACCATCCTCGGCGCCGTGTGGGCGAATTACTCCTGGGGCCGCTTCTGGGACTGGGACCCCAAGGAAACCTGGGCGCTCATCGCGCTCCTCGGCTATCTCATCGTGCTGCACGGCCGCATCGCCGGGGCGTGGGGTGGCTTCGGCCTCGCGCTCGGCGCGTTGCTCGCGTTCCAATCCGTCCTCATGGCCTGGTATGGCGTGAACTTCGTGCTCGGCGTCGGCCTCCACAGTTATGGCTTCGGCTCCGGCGGTTTTGGCTACGCGGTGACGTTCGTGACCGTGGAACTCGCCTTTGCGGGGCTCGCCGCTTGGCGCCATCTCGGCCAGGCCAAATCCCCCGCAGGAGTTCGCGGGATCGATCAGCCCGCGTAAAGCGCCTCGACCAGCGCGAGCGCGCGCCGCTTCGGCAGCACGCCCATCTCCATCTGGTTCATCACGTAGGCAAACCCGAGGCCGGCATCCGGATCCGCAAAGGCCAGGCTGCCGCCCGCGCCGGGATGCCCGAACGCCCGCGTGGACGGCCCAAAATTCGCCCGGATCTTGCGCCCCTCGCCGTCTACGGGATCCCGCATGAACCCCGCCGAGAACGCCGTCTCGAGACGAAGCACCTTGTCGAGGCCCTGCGAGAGGGTGTGCGTCATGTGGGCGAGGGAATGCGGACTGAAGTAATGCACTCCACCCCAGGCGCCGCCGGCCGCCAGCATCGCGTAGAACTTCGCGAGCGCGGAGGCCGTGCCGATGCCGCTGAGCGACGGGATGGACGCGCCGCGCACGGCGGGAGAATTCATCGGCGACACGCCCGCCAGCCCGCCGGGCGACGCAAACGCGCGACGCGTGAGCGAATCCGGCCGGGCCATCGCCTCGGCGAACTCATCCTCCGGCTCCACGCAACCCCCGGCCTTCGGCGGCAACATCTGCGCCACGCGATCGTGCAGTTCCGCCGGCATGCCGATCCAAAGATCGAGCTCCAGCGGATCGCCGAAGTGCGTCCGAAAATATTCGCCCAGCGGCACGCCATTCGCGAGCCGGCGCACCATCTCGTCGGCGACGAATCCAAACGTGCGCGGGCCGTAGCCGTGGCCGCCATCCTGCCACAGCGGGACCTGCCCCTCGATCGCTCGCGCCACGCCGTCGTGATCGAGGATCGAGAGATCCTTCGCGTCCAGTGCGCTCAATCCCGCCCGGTGCGAGAGCACCTGCCCGACGGTGAGCGACTCCTTGCCGCAGCGACCAAACTCCGGCCAGAACTCCATCACCCGCGCCTCCAGCGGCACGCCGCGGCGCTCCAACGCATGAAGCACGCACGCGCTGGCCAGCCCCTTCGTCGCGGACCAGATCAGCACCGGCGTCGCGACCTCCCACGGCAGCGACCGCGCGCCATCGCGCCAGCCGTCGTGCAACGAGAGAATCTCCTCGCCGTCCTGCCAGATCGCGACCGCCGCGCCCACCTCGGCGCCGCGGGCAAAATTCTCCGCGAAGGCCGCGCGCACGCCTGCGAGGTTCAATCCCGCCGCGCTCACAGGCTCATCATCACTTCCTTCAGGTCCGGATCGTATTTCGCAATCTCGCGAAACTTGTCGTCCATCTTGAAACTGATCTCGAGGGCATGCTGCGCATCCTGGAGATTGCCGAGCACCGCGTCGTAGCAGCCCATGTTGTAATAATACGTCGCCTCGCGCAGCAGCGAGGCCGGCCCCTTGAGCAGAAGCTCCTTCGCCTCGCGCGTCTGCCCAAGCTCGTGCAGGCAAAATGCACCGTGAATGTAGCCCGTCGTCTGCTGCGGATCGGCGGTGCGGAGCTGTTCGCACACAACCATCGCCTCGCGCCAGCGCCGGGCGCGCATGTGAATGAAAAGGCGCACCTGCAGGACCTCGAGGCAGGCCTGCTCGGCCGTCGGCAGCTCGTCGAGTTCGCGCAGAGCCTCATCGGGCATTTCCAGCTCGATGTATCCTTGCGCCGCGAGGAGCGTGCGTTCGATCGCCATGCGGGGAAAATGCGCGCGACCCGCCCGATTGAAAAGTCGAAACCCATTTCGCATTCCCCAATCGGCAATCCTTATTACCATCCGGGGAATGGAGCGCAGATGGATTTTACCCGAAGCCGTGAACGCCGCCGCCGCGCAGGCGCTGGCCCGCGAGCACGGCCTGCCGCGATTCGTGGCGGATCTCCTGTGCTCCGCCGGCCGCATCGGCAGTGAAGCCGTCGCCACCTTCCTCCAGCCGCGTCTCCGTTCGCTCTCCGATCCCAACCTCCTGCCCGGCATGCCCGCCGCGGTGGCGCGACTGGACGCCGCCCTGCGCGCGAACCAGCGCATCGTCCTCTACGGCGACTACGACGTGGACGGCGTCGCCTCGCTCGCACTCCTCCATCGCGTGCTGCGCGCCTACGGCGCCCGCGTGGAATGCTTCCTGCCGCTCCGCGTCGGCGAAGGCTACGGCCTCAGCGCCGCCGGCCTCGAGCGGTGCGTGGAAATCCACGCGCCGGACCTGCTCGTCGCCGTGGATTGCGGCACGAACTCCACCGCCGAGATCGCGGCCCTGCGCGACCGCGGCATCGACGTCATCGTGCTCGACCACCACGAGCCGGACGTCTCGTTGCCGGCCTGCGCGGCCCTCGTGAATCCCAAGCTCGGCGACGGCGCCTTCGCGTATCTGTGCAGCGCCGGCATCGTCTTCAAGGTCGCCCACGCCCTGCTCAAGGCCTCGCCGCTTCCCGGCTTCGATCTCCGCGACGTCCTCGACCTCGTCGCTCTCGCCACGCTTTGCGACCTCGTGCCGCTCGTCGGTGAGAATCGCATCCTCGTCCGCGCCGGCCTCGACCAGATGACCCGCAGCCGGTGGCCGGGCATCACCGCCCTGCTCTCCGCCGCCGGGGTCAGCACGCCCGTGCGCGCCGCCGACATCGGCTTTCGCGTCGGCCCCCGCATCAATGCCGCCGGCCGCCTCGGCACCGCGCAGGAAGCCCTTCAACTTCTCCTCACCGACGATCCCGCCGAGGCCCTGCGCATCGCCGCGAGCCTCGACGCGCAGAATCGCGAGCGCCAGGCCGTCGAGCGCGCCGTCGCCATCGAGGTCGAAACCTGGCTCGACGCGAACTTCGATGCCGCCCGCGATGCGAGCATCGTCGCCGGCGCGCGCGACTGGCACCAGGGCGTGCTCGGCATCGTCGCGTCTCGCATCTCGCGGCGTCACCACCGGCCCACGCTCATCGTCGGCTTCGACGAGACCGGCCAGGGCAAGGGCAGCGGCCGCAGCATCGAGGGGTTGTCGCTCGTCGAGGCGCTCCGTCGCTGCGAGACGCACCTTGGCAACTTCGGCGGGCACGAGATGGCCGCCGGGCTGAATGTTCACGAAGACCGCTTCTCGGAATTCCGCGCCGCGTTCGAATCCACCACCCGCTCCCTTGTCACCCGTGAAATGCTCGTCCCCCGTCTCCACCTCGACGCCGAGGTGTCCCTCGCCGCGTTTGGTCACGACCTTCTCGACGCCCAGGACATGCTCGCCCCGTTTGGCAACGGCAACCACCAGCCGCTTCTGCTCGCCCGCGCCGTCACTCCCGCCGCCGAGCCGCGCGTGCTCAAGGAGAAGCACCTGCGCATCGCCTTCATCGGCGACCGCCGCCAGACCGTGAACGCCATTTTCTTCAACGGCGCCGAGCACCCCCTGCCTCGCCCGCCGTGGGACGTGGCCTTCCACCTCGAGCGCAACGCCTGGAACGGCCGCGTCGAGGCCCAGATGCAAATCATCGCGATTCGTTCCGCCGCGTGACCTCGCTTCCCGAACCACCCGCCGCCATCAGCCCGGACACGCCGCTCAATAAGCTCGACTGGATCCCGCCGAAGCGCGCCGCCAGCCTGCGCAAGCTCGGCCTCCGCACGCTCGGCGACCTCGTCCTGCACTATCCCCGCCGCCACGAGGACCGCCGCCACTTCGCGCCCTTCCCCGACGCCGCCGGCGAGAAGCCCGTCCTGCTCTGCGGCACCGTCGTGAAGGCCGGCTACCTGCCCTACGGCGGATGGAAACGCGGCTTCCAGGCCGTGCTCGAAGAACTCGGCGCCGGTGCGCTCGCCCGCCGGATTTCCTGCCGCTGGTTCAACATGCCCTACGTCGGCAAACTCATCGCCGTCGGCATGCGGATGGTCGCCTACGGCCGGCCGAAAGCCCGGGGAAAGCAACTCCTGCTCGATTTCCCCGAGTTCGAAATGATCGAGGACGACGGCGACACCCTCGTCCACCTGCACCGCATCACGCCCGTGCATCCCGCCGGCGAGGGCGTCACCCCGCGCCGGCTCCGCGAGTGGATTTTTCAAGCCCTCCAGACCACGGATCTCGCCCGCATCCCGAGCCTGCTGCCGGGCGCGGACGCCCATCCGAAGCGCGCCGCCACCCTGCGCGCGATCCACTTTCCGGAATCCTTCGAGGCCCTCGAGAAGGCCCGCCGCCAGCTCGTCGCCGAGGAATTCTTCGCCATGCAGGCGCTCATCGTCGCGCGGCGCGCCCGCGTCGAGGCGCTGCCCGGCAAGGCGAAGGTCGCCCCGGGCGAACTTCTCGCAAGACTTCACGCCGCCCTGCCCTTCGCGCTCACCCGGGCACAATCCCGCGCGATTGCCGCGATCCGCGCCGACATGGCCAGCGACCGCCGGATGAACCGCCTGCTCCAGGGTGACGTCGGCTCCGGAAAGACCCTCGTCGCGCTCTCCGCCGCGTTGCTCGCCATCGAGGCCGGCACGCAGGCGGCGATCATGGCCCCCACCCAGCTCCTCGCCGAGCAGCACTACGCGAATTTCCGGCGCCTGCTCGCCCCGCTCGGCATTCGCATCGCCCTGCGCACCGGCTCACGGCGCACCAGCGACAATCTCGAACTCTGGTCGGGCGAGGGCGCCCCGCAACTCGTCGTTGGCACGCACGCCCTGCTCTACGACCCCGAGGAACTCCAGAATCCCGGCCTCATCGTCATCGACGAGCAGCACAAATTCGGCGTGCTCCAGCGCGCGAAGCTCATTCTCCGCGCCGACGCGCCAGACGTGCTCGTGATGACCGCCACGCCGATTCCCCGCACCCTCGCGCAGACCGCCTACGGCGATCTCGACGTCACCGTCATCGACGAGATGCCCGCCAATCGCGGCCGGATCATTACCGGCATTCGCGACACCGCGAAACTGCCCGACGCCGCCGCGTTTCTTCGGAAGCAGATCGAGACCGGCCGGCAGGTTTACATCGTCTACCCGCTCGTCGAGGAATCCGAAAAGATGGAGGCCAAGGCGGCCACCGCGGAGTTCGAGAAGTGGCGCCAGTTGCTCGCTCCGCACGCCTGCGGGCTGCTCCACGGCCGCCTGAAGCCGGAGGCGAAGGAAGCGGCCATGCGCGCCTTCGCCCAAGGCGAGACGAAGGCTCTCGTCGCCACCACCGTCATCGAAGTCGGCATCGACGTGCCGAATGCGAACGTCCTGCTCGTTGAGAATGCCGAGCGCTTCGGCCTCGCCCAGCTTCACCAGCTCCGGGGGCGTATCGGCCGCGGCGAGCACACGTCGTATTGCATTCTCATGCCCGGCGAGGACACACCCGAAGCTCGCGAGAAACTCGCCGTGCTGGAGCAGACGCGCGACGGTTTTGCGGTCGCCGAGGCGGACCTCCGCCTGCGCGGCCCGGGCGACCTGCTCGGCACCGCGCAGACCGGCCTGCCGCCGCTTCGGCTCGGCGATCTCTTCCGCGATGGCGAAATCCTCGAGGCCGCCCGCAAAAGGGCGACCGCGATTTTCCAATCCGATCCCGAGCTCGCCCGCCCCGAGCACGCGCCGCTCAAGGCCTGGCTCGCCCTTCAGGACGCCACCGCCCTCGAAGGCTAGGCGTCGTCGCGCAACCCGTCGAAGTAGTCGAAAAACACGCCGTCCGGATCGTGTCTGGCGCGCAGTTCCGCCAGCCGCGCCCAGCTCTCCGACGAGAAGGCCCGCCGTGCATTCGACGGCCGGCCCACGGTATCCGACTCGCCGACATAGAAGCCCGCGACGAGGGGATCGAGCCGCTCCACGAGCTCGCGATGCCATTCGGAATTCACGGCATCGTCCGCCGCATCGGTCCACATCGTCCACGGCCCGCCGTAAATCCGTGCATGCATGGAATACGCGCCGGCGGCTGGGTCCGGCGCCGGATTCGCGCCCGTGAAGAAGACAAACAGCACGAGCGACAGCGGCGACGGCGCGTTCGCAAAATGCGGCCCTACCGCATCGACGAGATCGCCGGCATTGGCATCGGAAAACGTCGCCTCGACGCGATTGCGCAGCCCCTCCGGCCACAACGCCCCGGAGGCATCGAAGAGTTCCTCGAACGTCACGGGCGCAGGCGGCGTGTGCCCGACATTTCGGGCAAAAATCGGCCCCTCGGCGAGCGGCCGCAATTCCGCAAGCGCCTGCTCCCCGGTTTCTACAAACGCCGTCGCCGTCACGAGGCAGATTTTCCCGCTCGAAGTTGGGCGATCCGCCGGCGCGGCCAGCAGGAAGAGGCTCAACTCGACGCACGGCGCCAGCTTCGGCGCGATCTCGCCGAGCCATGCCGCGACTTCCGCGGCGTCCTCGTATGCGTAGGAAATGCTGGTTCCGTGGATCGCCGCCGGCAGCGGATAGAGCCGCAGGTGATACCGCGTCGCCACCCCGAAAAAGCCGGAGCCCGCGCCTCGCGCGGCCCAGAAATACTCCGCGTTCTCGGTCGCGCTGGCGATGATGCGTTCGCCCGCCGCCGTCACGATTTCCACCGCCTCGACGCTGCCGGCGCCAGGCCCCCAGATGCCCTGATTCCACGACATCCCGCCGCCCAGCAGGTAGCCGCTCAGCTTCACCTGCGGACAATGCCCGCTCGGAAACGCCAGCCCGTGGGCATTGAGAGCGCGCTGGGCCTCGCGATTGCTGATGATCGGCTGCACGACGGCGCGCCGCGCCTCGACGTCGATCGAGATCACGCGATCGAGGTGGGTGAGATCGATCAGGACGCCGCCGTTGCGGAGCGTGGGCTGGCACCAGTTGTGCCCGCCGCCGCGCACCACGACTTTCAAGCCGTTGGCCCGCGCGAATCGAATCGCCGCGACGACATCCTCCTCGTCGGCCACGCGCACCACGACATCCGGCGCACGCTCGGGGATCAGGCGATTCCAGAGATTGCCGTGGAGGAGTTCGTAAAAATGGGAATCCGTCCGCCCGGCGACATCGCCGCGGCAGGCTTCCTTCAATGCCGAGAGGTCCATGACGAAAGGGGACGGCCCGTCCCGGGAGACGGGCCGCCATTCACGCGAACCGGATCAATACTGAATCTTGTCGGGCTTGGCCTGGTATTCCTTCCAGACCTCGACGGCCTCCTCGCGGAGGAGCTGGGTGAGCTTGATCGAGCGCTGCTCCTTCGGCAGGGCGAGTTCCTTGTAGATCGGGCTGTCGTCGAAGTTCCCGTATTTGAAGGCATCCTCGACCGTCGCGGCGTAGAAGACCTGGTCGATGCCGGCCCAGTAACACGTCGCCATGCACATGGGGCAGGGCTCGGCCGAGGTGTAGAGCGTGCAGCCGGTGAGCTTGAAGTTCTGCAGCGTGATGCAGGCGAGACGGATGGCCTCCATTTCGGCGTGCCAGGTGGGATCGTGGCTGGCGACGACGCGATTCATCCCCTCGGAGACGATCTCGCCATCCTTCACGATGACAGCGCCAAAGACGCCTCCCGTGCAGTATTCGAGGGAGGCCCGGCGCGACATCGCAATGGCGCGGCGGATGAATTTTTCGTGATCGGGGTTTGCAGTGCTCATGGTGTGTTTTGTGGTGTGTTTGGGAGAAGGAAACGGGGCTACCAGGGCAGCAGCCACCAAAGGGCAATGATTTCGGCGACGAAGAGCCCCGCGAGAATTGCGGAGCCGCGCCAGCTCGTGGCCGCGGATGCGGGCTCGGGAAACAGCCACCAGCCGAACCACCGCACGAACAGCGGCATCGTGGCAAAGCTCGTCGCGAAGACGCTGATGACATTGCCGATGAAGGTCGCGAGCGACGCGTGCAGCCCGAGCGCATGCAGCACCGGGCTGAGATATTTCATTTCCAGCATCACGATCGGAAACAACCCCAGCAGCACGAGCAGCGAGGTCTTCCAGTTCGGCGGGCCCTTGCCCGTGACGGGATCCACCGGCACCCAGCCGGGAAACGATGTCGCCAGCCGCATGAGCTCCTCGCTCTCGATGAAGGCCTTCGATTCCGTGAGCAGCTCCGCCCGCTCGGGCGCGGCCATCCATGCTTCGAGGTGCTCGGCGGTGTCGTAGCGGACAAGCGTCGTCCAATGCGAATCCTTCCCCGACGGCGGCTGGAGATACATGCCGCGATAGCCCGGGTATTTCGCCTGCGCGGCCTGAATGCGGGTCGCCCATTCGCGGTAGGTCGCCTCCATGCCGGGCTTCACTTTCGAGAGGATCACCTCGGTAACGGTCGTTCCCGGGGACGTCGGGCCGGCGCCCGGTTCCATCACTTCGCCGATGTTGCCGCCCTCGAAGAATGGCAGCGCCTCCGCGAGCACCGCCGCCCGCTCGGGCGATCTCTGCCACACCTCGAGCTGCGCCGCAGTCTCGAAATTCAGGATGAACGTCCATTCCTCGCTGCCCGCGCTGCCGGGCGGCATGAGGTCGCTGCTCAGGAATCCGGGAAACTTCGAGACGACGGCGTCGTGGTGCCCCTGCCAGGCCGTGAACGCGTCGGCGTCCTCGGGACGAACTTTGGCGGTGGCGATCAGGACGGCAGGGGCGCTCATGAATTTCTCAAAACAAGACGGTCAGTCGCATCGTGGCGGCCCAGGCTCCGCCGAGCTCCGCGCCGAGGCCGGGAGTCGGAATGTAACTGACGACCGGCTGCAGGTAGGTGGCGGCGACGAGATGCGCCTGGTAGTAGCCCTGAAACATCAGTTCGCTCTCGCGCGAGAATTCCCGGGGGTTCAACCGCGACCACGCCACGCCCAGACCGGCGGAATCCTGCGAGCGCCCGGGCACGAGGCCGAAAGCCGTGATCCCGCCGCCAAAATAGCGCTGGAACGGCAGCGTCTCGGAGTCGTTCGCGCCAAACTGGAAAAACGCGCTCACCCCGGCGTTGTCCCGGCCGGGATGCTGCAGCCACAGGCGCTGCGAGCCGAAGAGATACACGCCCGTCGCGCCGTTCTCGGTCACGCCCGGCCCGCGCAGTTCGCCGATTTGATTCCACAGGCCGATGGCAAACGAGCCCGGCAGATTTCCCGCGCGACCGGCGGGAATCTCCCACGCGCCGCCCGCCTCCCAGATCTGGAAATAGTAGCCGTTGAACTGCGGCCCCAGCATGCCCGTCTGCGTGTTGTTGTTCGCGATATTCCCGTCGTAGAAGCCGTAGTTGAAATAGCAATTTTCCGTCGGCGCGAGCGTCGTCGTCACGCCACAGGTCGAATTGTAATAACCGGGCATCACACCAAGCGCCGTGGGATTCACGAAGACCGGGGTGAAGGCGAGCCCCGACACCGCCGGCACGGCCAGCGTCTCGTCCTGCGTCGGCACGGGCCGCAGCACGTTGCCGAAGTCATTCGTCGGCACCATCTTGCCGACGCGCGCGACGAGCTTGCCGTCGAAGAATTCCTGCCGCCACCAGAGCTGATAAAGCTCCGAGCGGTGCAGCGGCTCCGGCCCCGGCAGCGAATTGTAACCCTGCGCGCTGCCGGCCTGCTGGTTTGTCTGCTGTCCGTCGAACTGCAGGAACTCGATGCCGAATTTGCCGCCCTTCCAGCCGATGAGCTTCTCCGCGTCCAGACCGAGACTCAGGATGAACAGGCTGTTGAAGCTCCACGCCTGCGGATCCGCCCCGCCGGAGATCACGAAGTTCGCGTCGCCCACCCACACGCCGCCGAGGAACACGCCAGAGTCCTTTTTGAAACCCGCGAGCCGGCCCAACTGACCCGTGCCGGTGGACTGGTTGATCGCGCCGGGGTTTGCGCTGATCCCCAACGCCTCGTCCGTCGAGCCTGCCCGGGTCTCCGTCGCCGTGAACATCACGCCAGCGACAAGCATTGGAAACCAGCGAACGCGGCGCATTTTTCACGACGTTAGCGCGCCGCCCGTCGCGCTGCGAATGAATTGCATCGACCTCTCGAAAAATTTTCGCCCTTCGAGAACGGACAATCCGCAGATTGTTCTTCCCGGTCCCGCCCCGGCGCAAAATGCTGGAGCCATGACGCCCGCGGCCATTTTTCGCGCCTTTTCCGATCACGGAAACCGGCTGCGACTGCGTTTCTCGGTGCGGGAGCCGTTCGCCATCCTCACGAACAACTGCTGGGGCTCCGCGCTCTATCGCGACCTCGACATCTCCTACAACACACCCTTCGTCGGCACGCTCGTCCCGCCGGAGTGCTACCTGCGTTTCCTCGGCGACGTCCCCGGTTATCTCGCGCAACCCCTTCGGTTCATCGAGACCTCGCGCTACGGCTGGCCGATCAAATACCCGCTTGCGCTCCTCGGCGACGCGGAGGTCCACTTCATGCATTTTCCGACCCGCGAGGAGGCCGCCGGAAAATGGACCCGCCGCCTCGAGCGCATGCCGCGCGACCCCGCCACGTGGCGCGTGAAGTTCTGCGATCACCACCTCAGCCTCGATCCCGCCGAAGCCACCGCCATGCTCCGCGCCTTCGACGCCCTGCCCTTCGCGCACAAGATCACCCTCCTCGGGCGCGAGAACCCCGGCCTCGCCAGCGGCATCGTGCTTCGGGAATGCCTCGCCGCCGGCCGCGTGCCCGATGGCCATGCCGCCTACCGGCCGTCGCTCCGCTATTTCAATGCCGCCGCGTGGTTGAACGGCGACCGGTAGTTGTTTTTCGCAGGATCCTCGCGTAAGAAGAGCGAGACAAAATGGCACGCTCGCAACCCACCGTCCTCATCGTCGACGACGAAAAGAACACCCGCGAAGGACTGCGCGACGCCCTCGAGGACAGTTTCGAGGTTTACATCGCCGGGGACCAGGACGGCGCGCTGGCCACGCTGGATGCCGAGTCCGCCGACGTGATGATCACCGATCTCCGCCTCGGCGCGGACAACGGCATGCAGCTCATCGAGCAGGTGCTGAAGCGCCCGCGGCCGCCGGTCTGCATCATGATGACCGCCTACGGTTCGGTGGACACCGCCGTCGAGGCCATGAAACGCGGCGCCTACGATTTCGTGACGAAGCCGGTGAACATCGACCGCCTCGAGATGCTCATCCGCCGCGCTCTCCGCGAGCGCGACACCGTGCGGGAGAACGTCGAGTTGAAGGAACGCGTGCAGCGCAACGAATCCCTCGACGCGATGATCGGCCGCTCGCCGCAGATGGTGCAGGTATTCGACACCCTCAAGCAGGTCGCTCCCTCCCGCGCCACCGTGCTCATCCAGGGCGAAAGCGGCACCGGCAAGGAACTCGCCGCCCACGCCATCCACCACCTCAGCCCCCGCGCCGGGAAGAAATTCGTCGCCGTGCACTGCGCGGCGCTCTCCCCGCAGCTCCTCGAGAGCGAGCTGTTCGGCCACGAACGCGGCGCCTTCACCGGCGCGACCGAGAAACGCATCGGCCGCTTCGAGCAGGCCAATGGCGGCACGCTCTTCCTCGACGAAATCGGCGAGATCGACTCCTCCACGCAGGTGAAAATCCTCCGGGTGCTCGGCGAGCGCGCCTTCGAACGCGTCGGCGGCAACCAGACGATCCAGACCGACGTGCGCCTCGTCGCCGCGACGAACAAGGACCTCGCGAAACTCGTCGCCGAGGGCAAATTCCGCGACGACCTCTTCTTCCGCCTGAACGTCGTGCCCATCACTCTGCCGCCGCTGCGCACCCGCAAGGAGGACATCCCGCTTCTCGTGCAGGCCTTTCTCAAGGATGCCGCGCGGGAAAACGAGAAGCCCTTCCGCGAACTCACGCCCGAGGCGATGGCCTGCATCCTCGACTACGACTGGCCCGGCAACGTCCGCGAACTCCGCACCGCGGTCGAGCACGGCGTCGTGATGTGCAGCACCCCGCGCATCGGCGTGCGCGACCTGCCGGCGGCCATTCGGAGCGCCATTCCGCCGGTCGCGACCGATACGGCCCCTTCCCAAAAGCCAGACGCTTTGGATTTGCACCACGCGGAACGCGTCCTTATCTTCCGCGCGCTGGAAGAAAGCGGCGGCAATCGGTCCGCGGCCGCTGAACGGCTGGGGATAAGCCGACGCACCCTTCATCGCCGGCTCAAAGAACTGAACATCACCAAACGCTAGCGCGCGCCTTTTCCTCCGTCGTTTATGGTTCCGTCTCCCGGCCAGGGTTTTCAAACCGCCATCCACTCCCTCGAACAGGGTAAACTTGCCCCGTTGCTGCGGGCATTCGCCGGCGTTGTCGTCCTGCTCACGGTGGCCCTGCTCTATCTTTTCGTGCAGTTCACGGGCTTCGACTCGCCCACCGCGATGGATCAGGGCCAGATCTCCCGGTCGCTGGCCTCGGGAGAAGGTTTCTCGACGAAATACATCCGTCCGCTGGCCCTCTGGCAGCTCAACCACGCCGAAAAATCCATCCCCGCCGGCAATTTCCCCGATTTCCTCCAGCCCCCGCTCTCCCCGCTGGTCAACACGATCCCGCTTCTGCTCGCGAGGTCCCACTGGGACATGACCCCGAAGGACATCGTCTACGCCGGCGACCGCGCCATCGCGATTTTCTCGACGCTCCTCTTCCTCGCCGCCGTCGCCGTCGGCTATTTCGTGGCTCGGCGCCTCTTCGACGCGTCTCTGGCCCTCGTCGCCTGTCTGCTGGCGCTCGTCACCGACATCCTGTGGAAGTTCTCGCTCTCGGGGCTGCCCCACATGCTCCTGTTGCTTCTTCTGATGGTCGCGAGCTGGATGATCGTTCGCGCCATGGACGAGCAGGAGACAGCTCCCCAGGCTCCGCCGCTCAAGAAATGGCTTTTGCAGGCAGGCATTGGCGCGCTCTTCGGCCTGATGACGCTCTCGCACTGGCTCGCGTGCTGGTTCTTCTTCGGCTACCTCTTCTTCGCGTTCTTCTATTTCCGCCCGCGGATTCTTCCCCTTGCTGCGCTCGCCACCTTCCTCGTCGTGCTCACGCCGTGGATCGTGCGGAACATCCAGGTTTGCGGCCATCCGTTCGGCATTGCCCTGTTCCCGCTTGGGCAGGACATGACCCTCGTCCGCTCGCTCCAGCCGGACTTCAGCGATCTCTTCTACGGCTTCAAGATGAAGGTCCGCACCGGCATCGTGGACCAGATGGGCGCGCTGTTCTCCTATCTCGGGCTGAACCTCGCCGCCCTCGCCTTCTTCGGCTCGCTCTTTCACCCTTTCAAAAGCCCGACCGCCGCGCGCTTCCGCTGGTGCATCCTCGCCATGTGGGTCGCCGCCGTCCTCGGCATGGCCGCCTACGGACCGATCACCAACGCGGTGAGCGATCCGCAGCTCCACTCGGTCTTCATCCCGCTGATGATCTTCTACGGGCTCGCGTTTCTGCTCGTTCTGTGGAATCGCCTCGGCTTCCAGCACTCGCTCTTCCGCCTGATCTTCAACGCCGTGATCGTCATTCTCGCCGCGATCCCGATGCTGCTCACGCTCTTTGCCGGACAGGCCCGCTCCGTCAACTGGCCGCCCTACGTCCCGCCCTACATCGCCATTCTTGGAGACTGGTATGATCCCAAGGAAGCGCTCTGCTCCGACATGCCCTGGGCCGTCGCCTGGTATGCGAATCGCAAATGCCTCCTGCTGCCCGACACGCCGAAAACGATGATCGAGATCAGCGACTACGACATCATTGGCGCCCCGATCCAGGGCCTCTACCTCACGCCCATCACCGGGGACGCGAGATTCCTCTCCGACATCGCCACCGGCGAATACAAGGCGTGGGCCGGCCTCATCACGCGCCAGCCGCAGAGCGTGAAAGCCTTTCCGCTGAAGGCCGCCACGCTCCTGCCGGTGGATGGAAAGGTCGTCCTCTTCGCCGACCACGACCGCTGGTCCAGCGCCGTCAAAACGCCATGAGCAAAGCCACCCCATCTCCGGAATCCCCCGCGCCCTCGCTGGAAGCAGCCCTCGAGCGCCTCGACGCGATCGTCCGCGAAATGGAGGCCGGCGAGCTCCCGCTCGAGACGCTCATTGCCAAATACGAGGAAGGCATCGGCCTCTCGAAATTCTGCGAGGAAAAACTCGCCCGCGCCGAGGAACGGATCCGCATCATCACCCGCGACGCCGCCGGAAATCCCATGCTTGAGGAATTCGACGCAACCGGCGAAGAATAGCCGAATGCCGCTATTGCAGCGAATCAAGTCTCCGGCCGACGTCAAGGCTCTGCCCGCCGCCGACCTTCCCGTCCTCGCCGAAGAAGTTCGCCAGGAACTCATCCGTGTCCTTTCGCAAACCGGCGGCCACCTCGGCCCGAATCTCGGCGTCGTCGAGCTCACCATCGCGCTGCACCGCGTCTTCGATACGCCCACCGACAAATTCGTGTTCGACGTCAGCCACCAGGGCTACGTCCACAAGCTGCTCACCGGCCGCTACGAGCGATTCGACACCATCCGGCAATACGAGGGCCTGAACGGCTTCCTTCTCCGCACCGAGAGCGAGCACGATTGCTACGGCGCCGGCCACGCGGGCACCGCGCTCAGCGCCGCCCTCGGCATGGCCACCGGTCGCGACCTCCGCGGGAGCGACGAACACGTCGTCTGTGTCGCTGGCGATGCCGCCTTCACCTGCGGCGTCAGTTTCGAGGCCCTCAACAACGTCGCGAATTCCACCCGGCGATTCATCGTCGTCCTGAACGACAACGAATGGTCCATCGCGAAGAACGTGGGCGCCGTCGCCGAGTATCTCAACCGCATCGTCGCGAACCCATCCTACGCGCACCTCCACGAAAAGGCCGCGCACTTCGTCGAGCGCCTCGGCGGAAAAACCGCCCGCAAACTCGCCGGCAAGATCGAGGCCGGCGTGAAGAATCTCATCGCCCCGTCCGTGATCTTCGAGGATCTCGGCCTGCGCTACTACGGCCCGATCGACGGCCACGATGTCGATCTGCTCACGCAAACCTTCGAGTTCCTCAAGACGCAGACCGAGCCCGTCATCCTTCACATCCTCACGAAGAAGGGCAAAGGCTACGCGCCCGCCCTCGCGAAGCCCGACAAGTTCCACGGCCTCGGCAAATTCCAGGCCGACACCGGCGAAACCGCCGCCGCCCCCACCCCGACGTATTCCGAGCTCCTCGGCCACACGCTGGCCGACTTCGCCGACCGCGACAATCGCATCGTCGCCATCACCGCCGCCATGCCCACCGGCACCGGCCTCGTCAGCTTTGCCAAGCGCCATCCGAAGCGCTTCTTCGACGTCGGCATCGCCGAGGAACACGCCGCCCTCTTCGCCTGCGGCCTCGCCACCCAGGGGCGCAAACCCTTCCTCGCGATCTACTCCACCTTCATGCAGCGCGCTTACGACATGATCCTGCACGACATCGCGCTGCAGAATCTCGACGTCGCCCTGTGCATGGACCGCGCCGGCCTCTCCGGTGACGACGGTCCCACGCACCACGGTCTCTTCGACATCGGCTACCTCCGCCCCGTGCCCGGACTCGTGCACATGCAGCCGAAGGACGAGGACGAATTCGTCGACATGCTCTGGACGATGGCCCACTACAACGGCCCCATCGCCATTCGCTACCCCCGCGGCGCCGGCACCGGCGTGAAGCCCAAGGACCAGCCAAGGCTGCTCGAGATCGGCAAGGCCGAGGTCGTCCGCCATGGCAAGCAGGTCGCCCTCTTCGGCCTCGGCAACATGTGCGAGGTCGCGCTCGAGACCGCCCGCCTGCTCGAGGCGCACGGCATCGATGCCGCCGTCATCAACCCCCGCTGGATCAAGCCGCTCGACACCGCCACCCTCGAATTCTTCGCCCGCGGCTGCGACGTCATCTGCACGCTCGAGGATCACGTCCTGCCCAACGGCTTCGGCTGCTCCGTGATGGAGCATCTCTCCGAGCAACGCATCACGACGCCCGTGGTCCGCATCGGCTGGCCCGACGAATTCATCGAGCACGGCAGCGTGCCGATCCTCCGCGAAAAGCACGGCCTCACCGCCGCGGCTGCCGCTGAGAAAATCCTCGCCGCCCTTCCGACCCGCAAGCGCGCCGCCGCGCCGTCCGCAGCCTGACGCCCGCGCTCACGTCGCGAGTTTCAGGCCGACGATTCCGCCGCCGATCGCCAGCAGGCAGGCTGCGCGGGCCAGCGTGAGCGCGTCGCCAAAGGCCACGACTCCCACGATTGCCGTGCCGATTGTGCCGATGCCGGCCCAGATCGCGTAGCTCGAACCAAGCGGCAGCGTCCGGACGGCCTGCGCAAGGAAGACAACGCTCGCGACCATCGCCGCCAGCGTGAACGCCGTGGCCACGGGCCGCGTGAACCCGTGCGTGTATTTGAGCCCGATCGACCAGCCGATCTCGAGCACTCCCGCAACGAACAGATAAAACCAAGCCATAACCATTTTCGAAAAAATGGAGGCCGTCCCCCGTCTTCCAACTCTCTCCGGGGTCGTCCCCGAAGCGTCACCGCGAAATGCGGCGACGCGCAAAGTTTAACGCACGATCGCGGGATGGCAACCCGCCCGAGATCAATGATCCTTGGCTGCGATCGCCGACTGCGTCGTGATGCGATCCGTCAGCGCCAGCAATAGAGCGGAGACCACGAAGGTGATATGGACAACGACCTGCCACAGAATCTGCATGTTCGCGTCCAGGCCGCCGGGGGTGGTTTTCAGAGAACCGATCTCGATGAACGTGCGGAGCAGATGGATCGAGGAAATCCCGATGAGCGCCGTGGCCAGCTTGACCTTCAGCGCGCCGGCATTCACGTGCGACAGCCACTCCGGCTCGTCCGGATGCCCACGCAGGTTCAACCGCGAAACGAAGGTCTCGTAGCCACCGACGATGACCATCACCAGCAGGTTCGCAACCATCACCACATCGATCATGCCGAGAACGGCAATCATGATGTCCTGCTCGGTAAACTTCGCCAGCTCTCCAGTCAGCGGATCCAGCGTCGGATAAAACAGCCCGTGGATGAGGTGGACGAGCTCCTTGAAAAATTGAACGACGTAGACAGCCTGGGCAACGATCAGGCCCAGATACAAAGGCGCCTGCAGCCAGCGGCTGAAAAAGATCAGGCTGCCGAGGCCGCGAAGATAGATGGGTTGGGAAGAGCGATCCGTCATGAGATTTTGAAGGCGCATGGCGATACCACGGACCGCGATTCCGCGCAACCGGAACGCGTTTTCCCCCTGTCCGTGCCGCGCGCTCTGTGTTTTACTCGCCGACCCTTATGTCCACGAAAGACCCCAACGCCCAGCGCATGGAAAAGATCGTCAGCCTGTGCAAACGGCGCGGCTTCATCTTCCAATCGAGCGAAATCTACGGCGGCCTGAACGGCTTTTGGGACTACGGTCCGCTCGGCGCCGAGCTCAAAAAGAACCTCAAGGATTTCTGGTGGCGCCGCAATGTCCGCGAGCGCGACGACATGGTCGGCATGGACGGCTCGATCATCATGAACCGCGCCGTCTGGAAGGCGAGCGGCCACGAGGCGACGTTCAGCGACCCGATGGTCGACTGCAAAACGTGCAAGACCCGCTACCGCGCGGACCAGCTGCCGGAGAAGAACGGCGAGAAGTATTGCCAGAACTGCGGCGGTCGCGACCTCACCGAGCCGCGCGACTTCAACCTGATGTTCAAGTCGCACGCCGGTCCGCTCGAGAGCGAGGATAACCTCGTTTACCTCCGCCCGGAGACCGCGCAGGCGATTTTCGTGAACTTCCGCAACGTGCTCGACACCTCGCGCAAGAAGCTGCCCTTCGGCATCGCGCAGATCGGCAAGGCCTTCCGCAACGAAATCAATCCCCGCAACTACACGTTCCGCTCGCGTGAGTTCGAGCAGATGGAGATCGAGTATTTCTGCCGCGCCGAGGATGGCCTGCGCCTCACCGACGAGTGGCTCGAGCACCGGCTCAAATTCTACGAAGACATCGGCATTCCTCGATCGAAGATCCACATCCTCGACGTGCCGGACGGCGACCGCGCGTTCTATTCGAAGAAGACCTACGATCTCGAATACGAGTTCCCGTTCGGCATCAGCGAACTCGAGGGCATTGCCTACCGCACGGACTACGATCTTTCCGCGCACATCGCCGCCAGCGGCAAGCCGCTGGACTATTTCGACCAGGAGAAGAACGAGAAGTTCGTGCCGCACGTCGTCGAGCCCAGTGCCGGCGTGGATCGCACCACGCTCGCGCTGATCTGCGAGGCTTTCGACGAGGAAACCGTCACCGACGAGAAGGGCAAGGCCGAGGTGCGCACCGTGCTGCGCTTTCACCCGCGCATGGCCCCGATCAAGGTCGGCATTTTCCCGCTCCTGAAGAACAAGCCCGAGCTCGTCGCGAAGGCCGAGGAAATCGTCGCCCTGCTCCGTCCGCACATGATGGTGCAATACGACGAGACCGGCGCCATCGGCCGCCGCTACCGCCGCCAGGACGAAGCCGGCACGCCCTTTTGCGTGACGGTCGATTTCGACACCATTGGCGAAAACGGCCCGGAGACGCAGGACACCGTCACGCTGCGCCACCGCGACTCGATGGAACAGAAACGCATGGCCATCGCCGACCTGAAGGCCTGGCTGATCGAGCAGATCAGCTGACCGGTATTGCCTCTCCGGGGGAGGATTCCGCCGATCCCCGCGTGAGAGCCTCGTCAATCCTTCTTCACCCGCGCGGCCTGCAGACCCGGGCATGAAAAGACCCGGCGGAAGGAATTCTCCAGCGGGTTTTTCCCGGAGACCGGGCGCGCGCCCCTGCGCGCTCATGGAGAGCCGAGAATACCGTCGGCGCCGACCTTCCCGGGAGGCGCCGTGCTTCGAATCCTCTCGAACCGGTTACGGAGTGCCGGGCAGGGCGGGAAGCCCGCTGGATGACCTTTCGGCCGATCTGAATGGAGAACCGGTCAGCGACTCCTGGGGCAAATATTTTTGAAGCACGCCCTTGGCCGAATCGGAGATCGGGGCGATCGAGAAGAGCGGCAGTTGCGGGATTCCGGATGGCCCCGGCGTCCATTTCATGCCCTCCGTCTCGACGAATAATCCCGCACAATAAATTCCGCCTTCGTCGCCGACGAGGATTTCGATCGACTTGCTTTCTCCCTCCCTGAGCGTGAACCACTTTCCGGCAAAGATCGGCGTCGATCTTTTGTTCGGAAAGGAAGCTGCGCCCATTTCCTCCCGGGCGGTGCCGGAATAGCCATGATCCGAAGCGTCGAGGACGAGTGTGCCGCCCAGCTTCACGATCATCACGTTGTCGCCAAATCCGACCAGCCGGAAGGTGCCCGACTTGGCGGCCACCACGGTTCCTTTGTAGTGGGCGATCCATTCGCCGGGATCGGATTCCGGAGCCTGAAAAGCCCTGCCCGCCTCGGTATCGGGAATGGCGGGAAAGAAAAACTGGTTCGCGTAAAGTTTCGTCGGCGACTTCCAGTATTTATTCTCGCTGGGGATGCGCCAGGCCCCGGACAGGAATTTCTTAAGGAATCCGGTGTATTGGGGGACGTTCATGCCCGTGGGCCGATCGGCGCGATCCCGCTTCATGTCGTAGAAATTTCCCTCGATTCCGCCGTTCGGCGATGACACCCCGAAAAAGGGAGTGGCGGCCATGCCGGGAGAATTCGTCGCCCCCAGGCCTCCCAATCCCAACGAGGCGCCTCGACCGGGGAGACCCAATCCCTGGGTGTCGCTGAGAAGCGAGCTATCGGTATCCGGCGTGAGTTCGAGCTCCGGCAAATTGACCGCCGAGGCGCCGGTTGCCGTGATCCGCTTTGGCTGGACCGGGGCGCTCATGGCCTCGCGCTTTTGCGCAAGCTGCACGGTGTGTTCGATCTTCTTCTGGCTGTCGGTTGGCGGCACCACCACGGCTTTGAAGTTCGTGGGGCGCTCGGTGATGGTATTGACGACCAGATACCACGCTCCCGCCAGGAAAACGACGTGCGCAAGCACGCTGATGATGATGAACCATATCCGGTTCTTGCCGTCCGGCGTCTTCGACTGCGATTCGGTCGGAGCTGCCAGCTTCGGCGTTTCTTCCACCGGAGCGGGAGGCGTCTTCGGTGCAGCGACCGGCTTCGTTGGAGAGGGACGCTTGGCGACCGGCGGTCCTTTCGGTTTCAACGATGCCTTTGGGATTGGCGCCGCTTTCATGGCGGCCGCGGGGGCGGGAGCCGCCGGCGGGGAGGAAGGCCGGAGAGCGGAGGCGCCCGCCTGGTGGTAGCGAGGGACGCGCGCCGGGCGGGAGTTTGGCGGAAGCGGAATGCCTTTATTCATCATCGGAAACGGTAAACGTGACAGCTTCGATCCGCGCTGCGGCCAGGGCATCCAGCACCTGAATGGCGCGACTGTATCGGGCGACCTGATCGCTCACGATGGTGACCACGAGCGGGGACTTGGCGGCTTCGGCACTTTGCCTGAGCCGTGACAGCGCCGCCGTCAGTTGCGGCAGCTGGGCGCTCTGGGGGGAGTCCATCGGCTCGTCGTTCAAGGTCACGTCGCCAACGTCGGAGACCGTGATGATCTGCTCATCAACGAAGTTCACGGGCGCATCCGTATCCGCCACGCCAGGAAGGTCGATGTTCAGCTCTTTCTCCACTTTCACGGCCCCGGCCATCACCATGAAAAACAGCATGATGACGAAAACGACGTCGATCATGGGAGCGATCTGGAATCCCAGAGCCCCCTCGTCGATGGATGGATCTACGCGCGCCATAATTGGTTACTCCTTGTTTACGGAAGAAAACGAGATGTCGGAGATTCCCGCAGCCGCTCCGGCGTTCATGAGTTGAGAGATGACGCCGAGTTCCGCGTCGCGATCCGCGCGAATGACCAGGCGCGGCGGCAACTTCGGATCCACCGGCGGCTTGCGACTGTTGGACTTCGCGGCCTGAAGGTCCGTCGCAAGGCTGTCGATGGTGGCATAAGTCCGGTCATTCATGATGAAGTTCGCGACCTTCTTTTTGTCATCCCATCGCACGTTGACGACGATCTCGGTGCGGCTGTTTTCCTTTTTCAGGCCATTGGCCGCCACGGGTAGCTTGATGGTCTTATCCACCTTCAGGACCTGCGCCGACGTGATCGCCATGAAAAACACGAGCAGGACGAGCAGCACGTCCACCATCGGAGCGACCTGAAATTCCGGGTCGCCATTCAAACTGCCTCCGCCTCCTGCCATGGCTTATTCTCCGATCGATAACGTTTCCCAGGCCCGATCAGGCAACGGAAGGTTCCTGAGTGACGGGCACAACCGTTTCCGAAGACACGAGCCAGCTCGGCCAGCCGGCCTGGGGTTCGTTTTCGCCGATGATGACGCCAGGCATCGCCTCGTAGGGCATTTTCCGAAACAGTCGCGCGACGACGTCCTGCACGTCGTGGATCCCTGCCGCGGCCCGATTGCGGAGGAAGTAATAGGCGCCAAAGGCGGGAATCGCGATGAACAGGCCGCTCGCCGTGGCGACAAGCACCTCGCCGATCGCGGCGGAGAGGCTGGAGGGATCCCCGATGCCGGTGCTGCCCAGCGTCGCAAAGGCCTTGATCATTCCTGTAACCGTTCCGAGCAGACCGATCATCGGCGTGCAGACGCCAATCACCGACAGGTAGCTGATCATCGTTTGAATGCGGGAGTTCTCCTTGAGGACCTCCGTGGTGATGGCCTCCTGGGTGGCCTCCGCGCCATCTCCCACCAGGCTGAGGCCTGCGCGGGTCACATTGGTCAGCACCGAAGGGTTGGCGCGGCAATAGTCGTAGGCGTCGAGGTAATCGCCCCGTTGGAACAGGCTCTTCAGCACGGCCTGCTGGTCGAGGGGCGCGATCTTCTTTCGGCCGGTGCGAAGGATTCCATCGCCGATCAGGTAAACCGTGGCCATCGAGCAGATGGCGATCGGGAACATGACCCAGCCGCCCTCCTTGAGCTGCTCGAAAAGCGTTTTGGTGTGGACGGCGGCGGGCGCTCCGGGCTCTGCCGCGCAGAGGGAGCCGATGCTAAGGAGGAAGGCGCCAGCCAGAAGAAGACTGGAGATGAGTTTGGTTTTATTCATTCGTGGTCGGTGGATATTCGGTGTCGTTGGTCGGACTCGTAGAGTCGGAATTGAGTTTGGCCAGTTCGATTTTGGCCTTGGCAGCCTCCGGCGAGGCGGGGTTTCCCCGGATGAGTTTTTTCAGGACGGCGACGGCGTGGGTTTTGTCCTCGAGACCGAGGTAAGCCTCCGCGGCCCCGAGCAGCGATGCGGGCAGGACGGTTTCCTGGTCCGAATAAAGTGTCGGCACTCGGAGGTAAGCGAGCAACGCGGCGTCATACTGCTCCAGCGCGAGGAGCGCATCGCCCTTCCGGCACCAGGCCGTGGCGATGGTCTGGGGATTGGTGCTCTCGGCGATGGCCTTGTCGTAATAATTGTCCGCCTTTTGGTATTCCCCGGAGCGCGCCCACACCGCCATGATCTCGACCAGCGCCGCCCGGATCACTTCGGGATCGTCGGCGTTCTTCGTGAGCTGGTCGATAATCTGCCGGGCCTCCTGCTCGCGCTTGAGTCCCGCCAGGGCCTTGACCTTGATCACGGCGCTTGCGGCCGCGTCGTTTCCCCGGACTGCCGCGAGCTTCTGCCGGTCCGCAAGCACGGGATTGATCAACGCCAGGGCCTCCGCCGGCCGGCCAAGATCGATCAACTGCATGGCGCGCTTGAGCCGGGGATTCTCGGGAAACTCGATCTTTTCCACCATTTTCGGGTTGTAGTCGATCTGGGCGACCACTCCGGGGGCCAGCTCGCGATTGACGGAGACATAACCGTCACGGGCTCCCTTGACGGTGTCGGTTTCGAGGGTCGTGCCGTCGCGAAGCTGAATTTTGGAAGAATTGAAGGTGCTCTGCGCGGCTGCCCCTGAGGCCATGGCCACGAGCCCAGCGAATGCAATTCCGATAATCTGTGGGTTCATCCTTGCGTCATCTCCGCCAGGCGCTTGCGCGCGGTTTCGAATTCCGGGAAGCCGGAGAGATTCTGATGTTGGAGGAACTCCTCGTAGATCGAGCGGGCTTTGGCCCCGTCTCCCAATTTCTCGTAACAGCCTGCGTTAGCGGCGTAGGCCTTCGCGACCCACGGCAAATACAGGCGATAGCCCATGTAGACTTTCTCGTAATAGGCGATGGCTTTGGGCAGGTTTCCGGCCTGACTCTCGATCTGACCAAGCGCGAAAATGCTGGACGCCGTCGCCTCGCCTCGCCATTCGCGGGTGGACGCCACCGCCTCGAACAACGCCCGGGCCTCGTCAAAGCGCCCCAGCGCGAACAGGGTATTCGCCTTGCCGAGGGTCGCCTCCTTCAACTTCGCGCGAGCTCCGCTCTTCTCGAGAGCGGTCTGGAAATGCCTCAACGCCTCCGTGAGCCGGCCTTCGTTCAAGGCGATCTGGCCGAGACCCACATCGGTGTATTCCCGGTAGCTGCTCTTGGGAAACGACTTTTCCAGACGCTCGTAATACGCGGTCGCCCGCCGGGAGTCTCCCTTGCCGAGGAGAAAGTCTCCGGTGAATGCCAGCAACGCCGGGCTGAGCACATCCGGCTTGTAGGCATTGGCGAGCGTCGTCATGGCGGCTTCGCTTCCGCCTTCGTCCTTGAACTCCCGGCAAAGTTCCGCCTTTGCGTAGAGAAGGCGGGCTTGCGTCACCGGAGTCTTGTCCTCGCTCACCTCCGCCATCAGCCGGTCAAACTCGCGCTGAGGTTCCGGGCGCTTGCCCGTCTGGTCGGGTCGCATTCGCACACAAAGCGTCACGAGCTGCGCAATCAATTCCTCCACGGTTTCCCGGCGCACGTCGGCGATCGTGAGGAGGATGGCGTCGGCCACATACTGGCGAGCCTCGTCGGCGCGGCCCAGGCGGGCCTTGGCCTGGGTCACGGCAGAGATCCCTGCCAGCACGGAAGGGTGGGACGGATGGCGGCTGACGAAGTCGCTGAACACGGCCTCGATGCGTTTCCAGTCCTTCTTCTGCTGGAGCAACTTCCTCATCGCAAATAGCGAGTAACCAATCACGCCGTCGTTTTTGCCCAGATTGTAGGCTTGCTGATAGGCGTCGATCGCCTCGTCGATCTGGTCGTTCTCGGCGAGGGCGTCGGCTTTCAAGGCGATGACTTCCGCGGAAAGCTGGGCGCCGGGATAGTCTTTCATCCATTGGTCGCAGTCGGCGATGACCTCCGCATATTTGGACGCGCTGAATTTGCAGACTCCCAGCCGGTAGCGAGCGTCCGGGACGAAAAATCCATCCGGATAGGTCTTCAGATAATCGTTCAGGGAAGTTGTTGCCGCGTCATAATCTCCCGAGAGAAGCTGGCAAAGGCCGATGCGAAACCGGGATTCCTCCACGAATTGACCGCTCGGAAAATCGGTCAGATACCGACGGTAATCGTTGAGCGCCACCTCATACTTGCCCTGGGCGAAGCGGCTGTTCCCGAGAAAAAACCGGATCTGTTCCGTAAATTTGCTGTTCGGTTGCTCCTTGAGCATCCTTCCGAAATAAGTCTCCGCCGCCACGGGATCGTTCGCCGTTAGCGCGGTCGTGCCCAGCAGGTAACCGATCGCATCCGCGTTTGGGTGGTCGGGAAACTCGTTCAGATACAGCTCGGCATAGCGCCGTGTCTCCGCGATACGGCCGGCTTCCGCAGATTCCACGGTGATGCCATAAAGGGCTTCCTGGCGTTCGGGATCTTCCGGATAACGCCGCAAAAACTCGCCGTAGATCGCGAGCGCCTCCCAATGTTGCTTGGTCTCCGCGTAGGCCCGCGCAAGTCGCAGAAGGTGCGCGGAGGAAAAGTCCGGGGTGTTCCGGTATTCAGTCAGCATCCGGGACGCCTCGGAGATACTCTGCGACAGAAACGTGTTCTGGCCCATTAGCTCCGCGACCTTGCTGGGATCGGTCCGCATCGTCAGAGCATTGTCCGCCAGCTGCTTCTGCATGTTCTGGAGACCCGCCTCCTGCAGTTCGATGACCCTTTGCTTGGAAAGGACAACTTCGTAGGCTCCGAGCGCGAGATCGGCCTTCTTTTCGTTGAGGAGTTGATCTCCGAGACGGAAAGCCATCGTGTTCAGTCGGAAAATGTTCGGCAGGTAGCCGACGTTTTTGCGCAACTGGCCAAGGGTCGCAATGGCCTTATCGTAAGCCTTGCCTCTCGCGTAGGAGTCCGCCAGCAGCAGCAATCCCTCGGCCTGCCACGCGTTCTTGACGCCCGTGCCGACCAGAAGGCGCAAAATCTCGACGGCCCGGTCGTATTGCTGCGATTCCAGATAAACCTTTCCCTCACCAAGCAGCGCCCGCTCCCGGAATTTCGGATTAGCCTCCAGTTGCTTGTAGCCGGCGATCGCGGCTTCAAAATTTCCGGACTTCAAGGCAGCAAAGCCGAGCGAGACCATCGCCTCGTTCCGGCTGGGCGAAGAGGGATATCTTTCGAGGAATTTCCGCAGTGTTTCCGTGGCCGGGGCATATTGCTCGCTCCGCATGTAGGCGGCCGCAAGCGTCAGATAGACGACTTCGATGCGTGCTTCGGGAGGTGCCTGGGACACCACCGTCTCGAGAAGCGGCGCAGCGGTGGCGTAATCGCCCCGGGCGAAGGCCGCCGCGCCATCCTGGTAGGCCTTCTGAAGCGGTATTCCCGAGGCGGCCGGGGCCGTCTCCGGGGCCGGAAATCCGGCAGGCGCCTGAGCAGGAGCGTTCGAACTCGCCAGAAGACCCAGAAGGATCACGCCGGCTGCCAAGCAAAATCCAGAATTAATGAGGAAGCCGTTGCTGGAACCCATACTCCCCGAGATCACCGATATTCATGATTGATGCGGATTTCCGGAGGGACGGTAAATGGCTTTAAAGTTCGTCAATGATAGAGCTTTGAATCGAGTTTTCGGCACCTCCTCTAATCAGCGAAATTTGTGTGTCAATGGAAATTGACCCGCATATCTGTAAGATTTTTTCGCCGTGGGGGGGCGACAAAGTCAATCGCGGCCCGGCTCGAGGGAACCTCCGAGGATGTGCATCCAATGCGCGAGGAAGAATTGTTTTTCCGTCGGCAGGAGAGTCGGCGAGGCGCCGACGATGGGCCGCATCGCGGTCATCATCTGCAGGCAGACGAGCACGTAGATGCAGGCCCAGACGCCCAGCCGGCTGCTCGCGCCGCTCCAGGCGATGATGGCCGATTTTGAGAGCAGCCGCAGGCCGAAGCCGAGCGCGACAAGCCACAGCACGATGTGCAGGCACGCCATGAACGCGACGGAATCGGTGGATTGCGAAAAGATCCACGCGATCGGCGCGAGACTCACCAGCAGAACGGCCGTCAGGCAGATGCTCGCCATCAGCAAGCTGACCACATCGCGCAGCCGCACGTCCGCCCCATTCAGGCACAGGAAGACAAAAAGGCTCGGCAAACAGATCAGCGCGGCAACGGCGGAGCCGCCCACGATCTTGGCTGGGGCGATCCCGTATTGCGCCCCGCCTTCCAGGCTGCCCACCACGAGGCCGTAGAGCCCGAGCGCGACGACCGCCACGAGGGAGAGCGCGCCGAGCACCGTGGCGGCCCGCCCTTCCAGAAGCTCGCAGACGACCTTCCCCGGCTGTTTGAGCAACGCGGAAATCACGCTCCAGGTTGTGGGTGGTTCGTCCATCCGGACATATTCGAAGGAGTTGCGAGGCGGCAGGGCGGGTGGTTCGTCGTTCATGGCATGTGTTTGGGTTAAAGGAGGTGGTGAATCGCGCGCCAGACGGCCTGGAAAAAATTGCCGTGCAGCGGATCGGGCCGAAAAAATTCCACGGCGAGCCCGGGACTGCCGATGAAGGGACGGAGCACCCACGCGAGCTGCGTGCCGAGCAGAAGCGCGCCGGCGAGCCAGCCGAACAACACGCGCCGGGCCACCGCCGCGCTACCGCTCGTGACGACAACCAGCCGGAAAAGACGCCGCACGCCGATGATACCAGCGAAAGCGATGACGCCCACATGCGCGAGCAGCGTGACGTTATGCCCACCGATGCCATTTCCTGCGGCAAGCGATGGCGTGTTCCAAAGCAGGAAAAGCATGATCGGCGCAATGGCCGCGAGCACCATGGCGGTCACCGAGAAACTCATCAGGATGGCGAGCGTCGTCTGGCGGAATCCCATCCCACTGCCGAGAAGCTGGCCGAGGCAGCCATTGAGCGCGGCATTTCCGCCGCAGGTCAGGAAGACGAGGAGCGGAAACTTGATCGCCGTGAACACCGCCTGCCATCCATCGCGCCAGAGGCCAAGCGTGGCTCCGTAGAGCCCGCCACCAATCACGATGACCAGGACGCACACGCCGGCCCAGCGCCAGCTTCGTTCCTCCAGCCACGTCCGCTGGGCCGAGGCGTTGCCTCCCAGCAGGCGTCGGAAACGAGCGGGCGCGTTGAACATGCGTCGACCCTGCGCGACGTCGGTGGGGAATCGATGAAGGCCGCGTGAAATGCGCGCGAAATCAATCCAGCGTCTGCCGGTAGCGCTTCACGCCGACGGTGAGCACGATGAGTGCGAAGAGCGCGAGCGGCCAGACGTCGCGGGCAATGTCGGCCGCGCCATTTCCTTTGAGCAGGATGCCACGGACGATGCGCAGGAAATGGGTGAGCGGAAAGACCTCGCCCAGCCACTGCGCCCAGACAGGCATGCCCCGAAAGGGAAACATGAATCCGGACAGCAGGATCGACGGAAGAAAAACGAAGAACGTCATCTGCATCGCCTGGAGCTGATTCCTTGCGACGGTGGAGATCGTGATCCCGAGGGCCAGATTCGCGGCGATGAAGACAAACGCCGCCGCGAGCAACAGCGCGATGCTCCCGAGCATCGGCACATGAAAGAGGAAATGCGCGACAAGCAGGATGATGCCCACCTGCACGTAGCCGACCATGATGTAGGGCACGATCTTGCCGACGAGCACCTCGCTGGGCCGGGTGGGCATCGAGAGCAAGGTTTCCATCGTGCCGCGCTCGCGTTCGCGCGTGATCGCAAGCCCGGTGATCATCACCATCGTCATCGTGAGAATCACGCCCATCAGGCCTGGCACGATGTTGTATTGCGTAATGACCTCGGGATTGTAGAGCGCGTGCACCCGCACATCGACGGGACCGCTCGTGCCGGCGAGAAAGGCGAGCGGCCCCTTGAGATCGTTGGTCAGCGCCTGATCGAACAAACTCGTCAGCGACCCGAGCGCCTGTCCCGTGGCGGAGGGATCGGTGGCGTCTGCCTCGACAAGAATCGCCGGCCGATCGCCGCGCTGCAGATCCCGTGAAAAATTTTCCGGGATGTTGACCACGAACTGGATCTGCCCGCGGGCGAGCAGATCGCGCCCCTCCTGCTCGGTCTTCACCACGCGCGTGAAGTTGTAATAGGTGCTGTTTTGCAGGGCGTGAAGAATGGTTCGCGCCTGCGGGCCATGGTCGGCGATCAACACCGCGGCCGGCAGATGACGCGGGTCGGAATTGATCGCGTAGCCGAAGAGCAGCAGCTGGATCACGGGGATGCCGAGCATCATCGCAAACGTGAGCCGGTCGCGGCGCATTTGCGTGAATTCCTTCACGATCATTGCGCCGAGCCGGCGCGGCGAGAAAGGCGACCGCTCGTTCATTCGCGAAAATTGTCCTCCGACCGGTCCATCAGATGGATGAAGACATCCTCGAGGCCGGAGCGAATCTTTGTCCATTCGCGTCCTTCCCGGAACGGCTCGATCGCCCGCTCGAGCGCCGCCGGATCATCCCCGCTCACGTGAAGCATGTTGCCGAAGGCCACCGCCTGCTGGATGCCCGGCCGACCGCGCAGCTCCCGGGCGAGCGCCGGCAAATCTCCACCGGACACGCTCCACGTCGCAAGCCCGACGTGATCGATGACCTCGCGCACCGTGCCATGCGTGAGCAGATTCCCGTAGGCGATGTAGGCGAGCCGGTGGCAGCGCTCGGCCTCGTCCATGTAGTGCGTCGTGATCAGAAACGTCAGCCCGTCGGCCGCGAGTTCGTGAATGTGCTCCCAGAAATCGCGGCGCGCCTTGGGATCGACGCCGGCGGTCGGTTCATCGAGCAGCAGCAACTTCGGCGAATGAATCAGGCACGCCGCCAGCGCGAGACGTTGCTTCCAGCCGCCGGAGAGCTGTCCGGCGAGCTGGTTCTGCCGCCCGGCGAGGCCGAGGCGTTCGATGCTTTCCTCGACCGCGCGACGTCGATTCGGCACCCCATACATCCTCGCCACGAAATCGAGGTTCTCGGCGATGCTGAGATCCTCGTAGAAACTGAACCGCTGCGTCATGTAGCCAACGTGCCGCTTGATGGCCTCGCTCTCGCGGATCACATCGTGCCCGAGGCAGGTTCCGCTCCCCGCATCCGCGCGCAGCAGGCCGCAGAGCATGCGAATGAACGTCGTCTTGCCGCTGCCGTTCGGGCCCAGGAAGCCGTAGATCTCGCCGGTGCGGACCTGCAGCGCGATGTCGTTGACCACCGTGCGGTCGCCGAACCGCTTCGTCATTCCGCGAACGTCGATCGCGAGGTCCGCACTCATGGCGTCTCGAATTCGACGTCCACCGGCTGGCCGGGATGGAGCTTCGCCGCCGTTGCCGGATCGAAGACCGACTCCACCATGAACACCAGCTTGCCGCGGCTCTCCTGACTGTAGATCACGGGCGGCGTGTATTCGGCCCGCGGCGAAATGAAGCTCACCGTGCCGGCATACGGCTGAGCGACGCCATCGGCAAACACGCGCACCGGCTCGCCGTAGCGCAGACTGCCCACGCGTCCCTCCGGCACGAACGCCCGCACTTTCACGTTGGCCGGGGGAAGCAGCGTCACGACCGGACGCCCAGCCGCCACCCATTCGCCGGTCTGGTAGAGCGTATCGAAGACCAGTCCCGAAATCGGCGCGAACTGCTGCTTCTGCGCGAGGGCCCACTCGGCATACGCCAGCGCTGCCTCCTGCGCCCGCACCGCGGCCTCCGCCGCGGCAACCTGGCCGCTCCGCGAGCCCAGCCGCGCGGTCTGAAGATCGGCCTCCAGCTTTGCCACGATCTTGAGATCCTGATCCTTCGCGGCGCGCGCCCGATCCAGTTCCTGCACCGCCGAAGCGCCCGTGCGCACGAGCCGTTCCTGCCGCGTAAACTCCTTGCCGGAAAGCAGCGCCGCGGCCTGGGCCTGCTGGAGCTGGGCCTGGAGTGCGTCGATCTCCGTCGGGCGCTGTCCCTGGCGCGCATCCTCCAGATTTGCCCGCGCCTGCGCGAGCTTCCGCGCCGCCTCGTCGCGCTGCGCCGTCTCCGCGCCGCATTCCAACGCAAACAGCGGATAACCCTTGCCAACCTGCGCGCCGCGTTGCACCGAGAGTGTTTCGAGCTGACCCGCCAGCGGCGAGGCCACGTAAACGAACTCGCCCTCCACATAGCCCTGCACCCGTCCGGAATCAGACCGAGAGCAGCCCGTGAACAGCGCCGCGATCGCGAGCAGCCAGAATCCGCGCTTCACAGCTGTCGCCTCCCCTTGTCGGTCGTCGCGCCGATGAGAAAAAGCGTGAGGATCTGGTTGAACGCGGCCTTCGGCGTCAGCCCCAGCTCGCCCAGCATCGGCGGATTCACGATCGCATCGGTCACGCCCCCGAGGAACTCGATCATCATCCGCTCGGGCACGTCCTTGCGGATCATTCCCGCCGCCCGGCCCTCCTTCAGAAGGCTCCCAAAATGTCGGTGAATCAGCCGGCGCCGTTGCTTCTTCACGAACTCGAAGAGTTCCGGCGTCTCCCGGGCAATGTCCCTCAGGAAGGAAGGCTGGATCTCCTCCGCCTGGAGACGAATACACCGCAACAACGCGTGCAATCGGGCCGAAAAGTCCAGCCCCTCATCCCCGGCCACGTCCGCCAGTTGTCGCTCCGCCTGCGCAAACTTGGCCGCGATCACCGCCTCCACCAGAGCCCGTTTGCTCGGGAAGTGCTCGTAGAGCGTCTTCTTGCTCATGCCGAGCTCGCTGGCGAGATCGGCCATCGTCACCGCGCGGAAGCCGTGCGCGAGAAAGTGCTTCCGCGCCCCGGCCACGATGCGATCAACGGCCATCACGACGCCGGCGGCGGATTCGATGAGAGAGGACTTTGCCATGCGATTGGAAACCCGTTAAGTCTCTCGGGTTTCCACGCATCTCGCAATCGATTTTTGAAACTTGCGCTACTTCCGGAGCATCCCCCGGCTTTGAAACCAGTGGCCGACGAGCCAGCAAAGGGCGGCCCAACCGATTCCCGCGGTCCATCCCGCAAGCACGTCGCTCGGATAATGCACGCCAATGATGACCCGGCTCACCCCCACGAGAAAGGCAAGCGCAAGGGCCGCGACGACGATGTAGATTTTTCCGCGCCGATTTTCGATCGTCTGGGCGAGCACGGCGGCGAGCGTGAGATAGACGATTGCGGAGAGCATCGAGTGACCGCTCGGATAGCTGGAGTTCGAGATTTCCGCCAGGTGGGGGACGGCATTCGGGCGATCACGATTGATCAGGTGCTTCAGGCCCTGACTGAGCAGCGTGCCGCCAACGGTCGCCCCAAAAAGAAGGCCCGCCGCTCCGAAACGACGCTGCAGGACGAGAAATCCGAGGACCAGAATGGTCAGGATGGTCAGCACGGAGGCGCCGCCGAGAGCCGTGATGTCCAGGCTCGCCGACGTCACCCACGACGGTCCGATCGGACGATGCAGGTCCGCCGGATCGCGTAGCGCGAGCATCAGTGCATTCTCGGTCTCGTGATGCTCCTGCTCGCGCATTTCCTCGGTGATGGCCACGAAGGACCAGAGGCACGCGGTCAAGGCGCCTACCGAAACGAGCAGCACGAACTCCCGCCAGCCGTAGGCACGGAAATTTCGCCAGCGCACACGAGAGTCGGCACTGCCTGCCGGGGAGGAGGAATTGGGATTCGACATACGAGGAAAGAACGGGCGGCGCTGGCTTCCCGGTCCCATCGCAGGTTGACCGGACTTCCGTCGAAGCGGAAGCCGCATTTGCCATTGCCGGGCGGCCCTGCTATCCTGAAACTATCGTGAAAGCCCGAGTCCGCAAGACCACTCCATTTACCGTGGCGGTGGTATTGATTCTGACGCTCGGCTCGCTCATCGCCGGCAGCCATTGCTACCTCGGCGGAATGAAGGTTGTTCACCCCTCGGAGCATGCGTGCTGCGCGAAGCCGGCCCAGACCAGGGCCCCGGCGCCCCTGTCGAACTACGCGGAATGCTGCGCCTCGCTCGCCGCACCGCTGCCGGCCCATGCTTCCGCCCCCGCCCTGCGCCTTCACGAGCTGTTCGCCGCGTGGCCGCCCCTGCTCGACGTTTTTGCCATTCCGTCGGAAATCACCCCCTCGCCGGTTGCCAGGAGCGCCCAAGTCCCTCCCGATCCTCCGCCCCTTTACGAACTCGTCCTGAGTCACAGTCTGCCGGCCCACGCGCCGCCGTCGTCCCTCGTTTGATCCCGCCTCCGCGGCGCGCACGTGCGTGCCCGGTTCCCGCTTCGCCGTGCCGCTTCCGCGGTGCGCTCACCATCAACGATCGACGACTCATGAAAAATTTTCTCTTCGCCCTGCTCCTTGCGAGCCTGGCCGCGTGCTCGAAAACGCCGCCCGCCGCCACTCGCCCGGTTAAGTTTTACCAAAGCCCGATGCATCCGTGGATCACCTCGGACCATCCCGGGAACTGCACCATCTGCGGGATGGCGCTGGTTCCCGTCTACGAAGGTGACGCCGGATCATCCCCCGCCGCCCCGAGCGACCTCATCACGCTGCAGGATGCCTCCCTGCGCGTGCTTGGCGTCGCGACGGTGCCGGCGCGAAGGATGGAACTCACCCGCTCGCTGCGGTTCAGCGGCATCTTCGAGGATGACGATACCACGCATCGCCTCGTCGCCGCGTTCTACGACGGCCGCATCGAGCGCGTGTATATCGATCACGTCGGAGAATACGTGAAGAAGGGGCAGCCCCTGGCCGCGATCTACAGTCCGGAGCTACTCTACGTCGTGCGCGAGTTCCAGACGGCCGTGAAGAACGCCTCGGCGAATATCCTCAGCACTTCGGCCCGACGCCTCGTTCAATACGGCCTCAGCCCCGAGCAGGTCGAAGCTCTCGGGCGGCAGAAGGAGCCCGCCTATACGATCGACCTGCTCGCGCCAGCCGACGGCACCGTCCTCGTGCGAAAGGCTTACCAGGGCCAATACATCAAAACCGGCGAGCCGCTTTTCGAGATCGGCTCGCTGTCGCACCTGTGGTTTCACGCCGAGGTCTACGAACGTGATCTCCCCGACGTGAAACTCGGGCAGAAGGCGACGCTTACCACGCCCACCGTTCCGGGCCGCGAGTTTCCCGGCGTCGTCACGTTCATCGACCCGAACTTCGATCCCGCCACGCGCAGCACGAAGGTTCGCATCGAGGTGAACAACCCCCTCGTTGACCAGAACGAGCCCGGCATGCGCTACGTCCTGCCCCATCGCGCCTATGCCGAGGCCAGCATCGCGGCCAGCCTCGGGGAGGTCCTCGTCGTGCCGCGCTCCGCGGTCCTGCGCGACGGCAGCCGGTCCGTCGTCTACGTGCAGAAAGCTCCGGGGCAATTCGAACCGCGCCCCGTGAAGGTCGGCCGCGTCGGTGACGAAGGCATCGAAATTCTGGAAGGTCTCACCGAGAACGAACCCGTTGTCGCCGCCGGCAATCTCCTCATCGATGCCGAGGCCCAGCTCCGCGGTGACGTGACGAAGGCCGAGCCGCATCCCCCGCACGCCGTCACGATTCCGGCCGGCGCCAGCGCCTTTCTCGCGCAGTTGAGCAAGGTCTCCGCGAGTCTCGCCGCCGAGGACACCGTCGCCACCACGGCCGCCGCCCGCTCCCTGCCCTCGCTCGCGGCCGCCATTACCGGCGATCCGGACAACGCCGCGTTGCGCGACCTCCAGGCGCTGACCACTCCGCCGCAGGGCGAGGACCTCCGCGCCTTGCGCAAAAGTTTCCTCCCGTGGAGCCAGGCCGGCACGGCGCTGGCGACCGAGCTTCGGCAGCACGGAGCCGACGCCGGCGTGCGCGTCTTCGAGTGCCCGATGACGTCCGGCAGCTTCCCCGGCGCTCCCGCGCGCGCCCGCTGGGTGCAGACCGGCGCGGACACCCGCAACCCCTATCTCGGCGCCGCCATGCTCACCTGCGGCGAGGAGGTGCGACCATGAACCCGCGTCCCGACTCCCGCCGCGGCGCCATCGCCGCCATCATCGACTGGTCGCTCGACAACCGCTTCATCGTCGCCTGCGCCGCGCTCCTGCTCATCGGCTGGGGCGTGTGGGCGGTGAGGAATTCCCCGGTCGATGCCGTGCCGGACCTCAGCGAAAACCAGGTCATCGTTTTCGCGGATTGGGCCGGGCGCAGCCCGCAGGAAGTCGAGGATCAGGTCACCTACCCGCTCACGACGAATCTCCAGGGTCTCGCGGGCGTGCGCGAGGTGCGCGCGCAATCGATGTTCGGCTTCTCGTTGCTCACCGTCGTCTTCCGCGACGATGTCGACAACTACTTTGCCCGCACCCGCGTGCTCGAGCGGCTGAGCTACCTTCAGCAACTCCTGCCTGCCGGCGTCACCCCGCAGCTCGGCCCCGACGCCACCGGGCTCGGCTGGGTGTATCAATATTACTTCAAGGTCGATCCGGCCAAACTCGCCCCGGGCGACGGAGGCACCCCCGGTTACGATCTTGGCTCGCTCCGCGCACTCCAGGATTTCTTCGTCCGTTACCAGCTCGCCGCGGTCCCTGGCGTGGCCGAGGTGGCCAGCGTCGGCGGCTTCGTCCGGCAATATCAGGTCGCGGTGGATACCGGGAAGATGCGGCAATCCGGCGTCACTCTCCGCGAGGTGATGGACGCGCTCGGCAACAGCAACCTCAACGTCGGCGGGAAAGTCATCGAGGAGAACGGCATGGAATTCGTCGTGCGCGGCCTCGGCCTCGTGAACTCGATCGACGATCTCAAGCGGATCGCCGTGCGCACCACGAATGGGCTCCCGATCTACCTCGAGGACATCGCCTCCGTGACCCTCGGCGGAGATTTTCGCCGCAGCGCCCTCGACGTCGACGGGCGCGAAGTCGTCGGCGGCATCATCGTCATGCGCACCGGCGAGAACGCCATGGAAGTGATCCGCCAGGTGAAGGAAAAAATCGCGCAGATCACTCCCAGCCTGCCGCCCGGCGTCACCATCCAGCCCTTCTACGACCGCAGCGGACTCATCGATCGCACCATCGACACCCTGCGCCACGCGCTCATCGAGGAAATCATCCTGGTGACCCTCGCGCACGTTGTCTTCCTCTGGCACTTCCGCAGCATCCTGATCGTCACGATCCCGCTGCCGACCTCGATCCTCATCTCGTTCATCCTGATGAAGGAGTTCGGCATCACCTCGAACATCATGTCCCTCGCGGGCATTGCCATCGCCATCGGCGTGCTCGTCGATGCCGGCATCGTGATGACCGAAAACGTCATCCGGCATTGCGAGGAGGCGGAGCGACGAAAGGGCGCCCGCCTCACGCCGGGAGAAACTATCGCCGTCACCCGCGAGGCCGCGCATCAGGTCGGCCGTCCCATCTTCTTCGCGATGGCCATCATCATCCTCGCGTTCCTGCCCGTCTTCGCCCTCACCGGCCAGGAGGGCAAACTTTTCCATCCCCTCGCCTTCACGAAGACCTTCGCGATGGCCGGCGCGACAATTCTCGGCGTCACCCTCGTGCCCGTGCTGTGCACGTGGCTCGTGCGCGGCCCCTTCCATGCCGAGCGCGAGAATGTGGTCATGCGCCTGCTCATGGCGCTTTATCGCCCCGTGCTGGGCGCCGCTCTCCGCCATGGCCGCCTCGTGCTGATCGTCGCCGCCGCGCTGCTCGTCGGCGCCGTGGCGCTCGCCAGCCGCCTCGGCAGCGAGTTCATGCCGCCCCTCGACGAAGGCAGCCTGCTCTTCATGCCCGTGCTGCTGCCGAGCACGTCCCTCAGCGAAGTGAAACGCATCGTCTCCTGGCAGGACCAGGTCATCAAAAGCGTGCCCGAGGTCGAATCCGCCGCCGGCAAGCTCGGTCGCGCCGACACCGCGACCGATCCCGCGCCCGTCGAGATGATCGAGACGACCATCACATTGCGACCACCCTCGCAATGGCGGCCCGGCATGACACGGGAGAAACTCGTCGCCGAGCTCAGCGAGAAGCTGAGCGTCATTCCCGGCTACGTTCCCGGTTTTCTCCAGCCGATCGAGAATCGCATCCTCATGCTCAGCACCGGCATTCGCGCCCAGCTCGGCGTCAAGGTCCTGGGGTCCGACCTCGGCCAGATCCAGGGGATCGCCCTGCAAATCGAGCAAGTCGTCCGAAAGGTCCCCGGCGCCGTCGGCGTGGCCGCCTCACGCGTGCAGGGCAAGCCCTACGTCGAGATCCTTCCGGACCGGCTCGCCCTCGCTCGCTACGGCCTGCAGATCCGGGACCTCATGGACGTCGTCGAGACGGGCCTCGGCGGTCTGAACATCAGCACCACCATCGAAGGCCGCGCCCGCTACCCGATCCAGCTTCGCCTCGAGCGCAGCGAACGTGACGACATCGAGCGCATCGGCAACATCCTCATCACGACGTCGAAAGGCGTGTCCGTGCCGCTCGGTCAGGTCGCGCATGTCCAGCGCGCCATCGGTCCCAGCGAGATCGCGAGCGAAGACGGCCTCCTCCGCGTCTTCGTGCAAAGCAACGTGCAGGGGCGCGATCTCGGCGGGTTCGTTCGCGAAGTGCGGGAGCGCGTTGCCCGGGAGATCAAGCTCCCACCCGGCGTCACCATCGAGTGGAGCGGCCAGTTCGAAAATCAACTCCGCGCCCAGCGCACGCTCGAGCTCATCGTGCCCGTCGTGCTGCTTGTCATCTTCGTCCTTCTCACCCTGGTCTTCCGCTCTCCGATCGAAGCGATGCACGTGATCTTCGCGGTGCCGTTCTCCCTCACCGGCGGCCTGTTTCTCCAATACCTCCTCGGCACGAATTTCAGCGTCGCCGTGTGGATCGGCTACATCGCGCTCTTCGGCACGGCCATCCAGACCGGCGTCGTGATGGTCGTCTATCTCGAGGAGGCCCTGCAGAAGCGACGCGCCGAACGCGGCAACGCCTTCTCCCTCGCCGATCTGCGCTCCGCCGTCATCGACGGCGCCATGCTGCGCCTTCGCCCGAAGGTCATGACGGTGGCCACGGTCATCGCCAGCCTCCTTCCGATCATGTGGAGCGTCCGCACCGGCGCGGAGGTCATGAAACCCCTCGCCACGCCGGTGATTGGCGGCATGGTCAGCAGCCTGCTGCACGTCCTCATCGTCACGCCGGTGATCTTTTACTGGATCCGCCGGCGCGCGCTGTTCGGAAAGGCCACGACTATTCGACCGTGACGCTCTTGGCGAGATTGCGCGGCTTGTCCACGTCGCAGCCGCGCTCGACGGCGATGTGGTAGGCCAGCAACTGCAACGGGATCACTGTGAGGATGGGCGTCAGGAAATCCGGCGCCTCGGGGATGAGGATGACGTCGTCCGCCACGTGCGCGAGACGATCCTCGCCTTCCGTGCCGATGGCGATCACCGGCCCCTTGCGCGCCTTCACCTCCTCGATGTTGCTGAGATTTTTTTCAAAGACGGCGTCGCGCGGAGCGATGAAGACCGAGGGGGTCTTCTCGTCGATCAACGCGATCACGCCGTGCTTCAGCTCCGCGCTCGGGTGGCCGCTGGCCGCAATATAGCTCGTCTCCTTGAGCTTGAGCGCGCCCTCGAGCGCGATCGGGTAATTGAACTGCCGCCCCATGAACAGCATCGTCTCGGTCTGCGCGTATTTCCGCGCAATCGCGGCGATCTGGTCGTTGAGCTCGAGGGTCTTCGCGACCTTCTCGGGCAGCTTTTCCATCTCGCGAATGATGTTCAACCCCTCGCTGTGCGAAAGATGCGTGATGCGGCCGAGCAGGAGCGCGATGAGCGCCTGGACGACGAGCTGAGAGGTGAAGGACTTCGTCGCCGCGACGCCGATCTCCGGACCGGCGTGCATGTAAACGCCGCCGTCGCTTTCGCGGGCGATCGTGGACCCGACGTTGTTGCAGATGCCGAGCGTGCGATGGCCCTTCCGCTGGCTCTCGCGCAAGGCGGCCAGCGTGTCGGCGGTCTCACCACTTTGGCTGATCACGAAGACGAGCGTATCCTTCGGCAGCGGGAGATTGCGGTAGCGCAGTTCGCTCGCGAACTCGCATTCGACCGGGATGTGCGCGAGCGACTCGATCATGTATTCGCCGGTCATCCCCGCATGAAGCGCGGTGCCGCAACCGGCGATGACGACGCGTTCCACGGCGCGCAGCTCGGCATTGGACATCTCGAGTCCGCCAAGCTTGGCGGTGCCCTCCTCCGGGGCAAGGCGGCCGCGCATGGCGTCGCGCACGGTGCGAGGCTGCTCGAAGATTTCCTTCAGCATGTAGTGGGGGTAATCCCCCTTGCTGACGTCCTTCTCGCTGAACTCGACCTTGCTGACCTCGTAGCCCGCGCCCTCGCCCTGGAGCGTGGTGATGTCGAACCCATCCGCGTCGAGCGCGACGAGTTCGTAGTCCTTCAAATACACGACGTCGCGCGTGTGGCTGACCATCGCCGCCGCATCGCTTGCCAGGAGATTCTCGCCCTTGCCGATCCCCAGCACGAGCGGGCTGCCGCGCCGCGCGCCGATCAGCACGCCGGGAACATCCTGATGAATCATCGCGATCCCGTAGGTGCCGATCACCTGGCCGAGCGCGTTACGCAGCGCCTCGACGAGAGCAGCCTTCGACGGCCGGTGGAGGCGGTCGAACTCGCGCCCGACGAGATGCGCGAGGACTTCGGTGTCCGTCTGCGATTTGAAAACGTGGCCCTGCTCCTCGAGGGCGACCCGCAGCTCCAGATAGTTCTCGATCACGCCATTATGGACGAGCACGAGACGTCCGGACTGGTCGAAATGCGGGTGCGCGTTCTCTTGGGTGACCGCCCCGTGCGTGGCCCAGCGAGTGTGGCAAATGCCCGTCTGCCCATGGATCGGCTGCTCGGCGACGAGACGTTCCAGATCGGCAATGCGGCCCACCGATTTGCGGATGGCGATCTCGCCCCCGTTCAGCGTGGCGATGCCCGCCGAATCATATCCGCGATATTCCAGCCGACGAAGTCCCTGCAACAGGGCCCGGGGCGCCTCGGCTTTACCAACGTAACCAACGATTCCACACATGCGTTCGAGGATTCATCCATAGATTACGGGGTTTTTACACCGATTTAATTTCGGATGAGTTTGGCCACCGCCCCCGAATCTGCGTATTCTTCAAATCCCTCTCCGTAAAAAAGTCATGAGCGCTCCCCTGATTCCACCCGCCAGCCGCACCCTCGCCATCATCATGGGCGGCGGCGCCGGCACCCGTCTCTTCCCCCTCACCAAGGAGCGTGCGAAGCCCGCCGTTCCACTCGGCGGAAAATTTCGTCTGGTCGATATTCCGATCAGCAACTGCCTGAATTCCGGAATTCGCGGCATGTATGTGCTCACGCAGTTCAACAGCACGTCGTTGCACAGCCACATCAACGCCACCTACAAGTTCGACCACTTCTCGCCGAGCTTCGTGGAAATTCTTGCCGCGCAGCAGACGCCCGAGGGCTCGCACTGGTATCAGGGCACGGCCGACGCGGTGCGCCAGAATCTTCGCTACTTCCTCCAGAAGCCCTACGACTACTACATCATCCTCAGCGGCGATCAGCTTTACCGCATGGATTACCGCGACATCCTGCGCCAGCACATCGAGGCCGGCACGGATCTCACGATTGCGACGATTCCCGTGAATCGCGCCGCGTCCTCGGATTTCGGCATCATGGATACGGACGAGGATCGCCGCATCATCCGCTTCGTCGAGAAGCCGAAGGATCCCGCCGTGCAGGATACCCTGCGCATTCCCCCGCACCTCCTTCAGTCGATCGGGCTTTCTCCCAAGGAAGAACTCTTCCAGGCCTCGATGGGCATTTACGTCTTTAACCGCGACGTCCTCATCGACTGCCTCGACAACGATTTCGTCGACTTCGGCAAGCACGTCATTCCCGCCGCGATCGATCGGCTGAAGGTCGACGCCTACATCTTCCAGGGCTACTGGGAAGACATCGGCACCATCCGCGCATTCTTCGACGCGAATCTCAACCTTGCCGACCTCAATCCCCCCTACCGCTTTTACGTGGCCGGCCGGCCGATTTACACCCAGCCGCGCTTCCTGCCTGCCAGCATCGTGCGCAACAGCACGATCAACAACGCCATCATCTCCGACGGCAGCCACATCTTCGACTCGAAGATCGAGCGCTGCGTCGTCGGCATCCGGAGCATCATTCGCTCCGGATCCACGGTCAAAAACACCATCCTCATGGGCGCGGACTATTACGATGACGACGTGCACGACGCCCCCGTCGGCGCGCCGCCAATCGGCATCGGCCGGAACTGCGTGATCGACCACGCCATCATCGACAAGAACGCCCGCATCGGCGACGGCGTCGTCATCACTCCCGAGGGCAAATCGCAGGACACCGACGGCAACGGCTACTACGTGCGCGACGGCATTGTCGTGATCCCGAAGAACTCCGTGATTGCCCCGGGCACGTGGATTTGATGAGAGTGCGGGCGGCTTTCCGTTGAACCCCGGAGACCGCCCGTCACGATTCGCACCATGCTCCGCCACCCGCTCGCTCTGCTCCTGCTGGTCCTGCTTCCGCTCGGCCTCGGCGGTTGTCTTTTCGACCAGCCGCTCACCGACCCGAACTCGCTGACGACGCCGAACATCGACAGCCGCCTGCTCGGGGTCTTCGAATTTCGCGAAGGACCGCAGGAGAAGCGCAAGCCGGCGAAGCCTGATCCCGAAGCCAGCCCCACGCCGTCCCCCACGCCCGATAACGTCAACGTCCAGCGCCTTGCGGTCATGCCGCTCGGCCCGAACAAATACATCATCTACTACCGGGACTTCAGCAAAAGGCCGGCAAAGACCTACAAGTTCACCGGCTGGCTCTCGCGCGTGGACTCGACGAACTACATCTCGTTCCGCGATGACACCGACGGCTCGGAAAGCTTCGGCAAATACGGTTTCTTCAAATTCGAGTGGGAGTTTCCCGGCAACTTCCTGCTCTACGCGCCGGACATGAAGGAGTCCGAGAACGCAAAGTCGCCCTTCGAAATGCGGAAGGCTCTGCGTGCGAAGATCAAGGCCGGCACCGCCTTCCCCTACACGGCGACCTACTGGTCGAAGATCGCGCGCATCTGGTGGGATCCCAAGGCCGCTGAGGCCGGCACGAACATCCCGCCGGAGTTCGAGAACGGCACCACCCGGCAAGATCCCGGCCTGTAATTCTCCGTGACCTCGCGGGACGACCGTTTCCGCACCGAAGGCCTCGCTCCGGGCGCTCGCCGTCACCCGTTGCTCTGGGTGCCATCGCTTTATTTTGCGATGGGGATCCCGAACGTCACGGTCTCCGTGCTCGCAGCGATCCTCTACAAGAACCTCGGCTATTCGAACGAGGTGATCGCGCTCGCGACGAGCCAGATGTATCTGCCCTGGGCGCTGAAGCCGCTGTGGGCGCCGTTCATGGAGCCCTTCCGCACGAAGCGCTTCTGGGCGATCTCCATGCAGTTCCTCATCGCCGCCCTGCTCGGCCTCATCGCGTTCAGCCTGCCCCTCCCGGGCTTCTTCGCGATGTCGCTGGCCTTTTTCTGGATCGTCGGCTTCGCTTCCGCGACGCAAGACATCGCCGCCGACGCCATCTACCTCACCACCCTTCCCCCGAAGGCCCAGGCCCGCTTCATCGGCGTGCAAAGCATGTTCTACCACGTCGGGTTCGTGCTCGCCGCCGGTCTGCTGGTCACTCTGACCGGCCGCCTGCATGACGATCTCGGACTCGACTGGCCGCACGCGTGGATGGTCATCATGGCCATCATCGCGACCATCATGCTCGCCTGCGGGCTCTGGCATTCTCGAATGCTTCCGCCGGGAGATTCACCCAGATTTCCCGCCCCGCCCTTCGTCGCGGCCCTCGATTCTCTGAGAGAAACGTGGCGCACCTTTTTTCAGAAACCGCAGATCGGAATGATGCTGCTCGTCTGCTTCTTCTACCGGTTCGGCGAGGGCTTCATCGAAAAGTTCGGCCCCCTTTTCCTGCTCGATCCGCGCACGGTCGGCGGCCTCGGACTCAGCAATGCGGCGATCGGCAACATTTACGGCACTCTGGGCACGCTTGGCTTTCTCGCCGGCAGCGTGCTCGGCGGACTTTTCGCCGCGAAGATGACGCTCCGGCGTTCGTTCCTCGTGCTGGCGCTCGCCGTGAATCTGCCCCACGTCACGTATTACCTGCTCAGCGTCGGCCAGCCCGAGAATCTCTGGCTGATCGCGACCGCCGTCACGATCGAGAAGTTCGGCTACGGCTTCGGCGCGGTGGGTCACATGCTCTACATGATGCAACAGATCGCGCCCGGGCCATTCCGGATGACGCACTACGCCTTCGCGACCGCCGTGATGGGACTCACGAAATGGGCTTCCGGCTCGCTCAGCGCCGGCCTCTACGCCGCAACCGGGCACAGCTACCAGCTGTTTTTCCTCTTCGTTCTCGCGGCCTCGCTTCCGCCAATTCTCCTCGCCTGGCTCGCCCCATTTCCGCGCAGCGAAGACTCCGAGCCGAAGAATTAGCGACCGTCCTGCGCCAGAATCTCGGTTTGGCCCCACCGGTGCCGGCGCTCGATCGCCCGCGTGATGAAAACCTTCGCCTCGCCGACCGCTTCCCGGAGAGAGGCGCCCCTGGCCAGCGCCGTCGCAATCGCCGCCGAATACGTGCAGCCCGTGCCGTGCGGGTCCGCCCCGCGAATGAAGGGCGCCGAGAATTTCTCGCTGCGTCCGCCCGGCTCGACGAGCACATCCACCGCCTCGCGGCCGCGCAGATGGCCTCCCTTGAGCAGAAAAGCCACGCCGAACTCCGCGGCCAGCGCGGCGCCGGCGCTCTCCATCTCGCGCACGCTCGTCACCTTCGTGCCGGCCAGGACTTCGAGTTCGTTGAGATTCGGCGTCACGAGCGTCGCGAGCGGCAGCAACGAACGGCGGTAGGCGCGCACCGCCGCGGCCTTGAGCAGGAGATCACCACTCGAGGCGACCATCACGGGATCCACGACCAGCGCAGGCTTCACCTTGCGGCGAGCCGTCGCCGCAAGCAGCGCATTGATCACCGCCTCGATGATCGCCGAGGAATAGAGCATCCCGGTCTTCACCGCAGCGACCGGGAACGCCCCGAAGCTCAGCGCGACCTGCTCGGCCACGACCGCCGCGCGAATCGGCTGGATCATCGAGACCTTGCCGGGCACCTCGGCGACGACGCACGTCACCGCGGTGAGCGCATAGCCGCCCAGCGCGGTGATGGTTTTCGAATCGGCCTGCAACCCGGCCCCGGCGGAGTTGTCGGAGCCGGCAATCGTCAGGACGACGGGAAGCGCCCCGGCGCGACTCACCGGCGATTCCCCAGGAGGATCATCAGGTAGTAAAGAAGCTGGCCGAGCACCGCGACGAAAGCAGCGACGTAAGTGAGCGCGGCCGAGTCCAGGACGTTGTTCACGCCCGCGGCCTCGTTGCCGGGCTGGATCAGTCCCATCTGGCCAAGGATGACCTTCGCGCGACGCGTGGCGTCGAATTCCACTGGCAGGGTGACGAGCTGAAAAACCGCGAGCACCGCGTAGCAGATCGCCGCGACCATGATGGCGTGATAGCCAAGGGCCGGAATGAAGAAGCCCGCAATGATGACGATCGGGAGAATCTTCGAGACAGCCATCGTCGCCGGCACGACCGCCATGCGCCACTTGAGCGGCGCGTAAGCCTTCGCGTGCTGGATCGCGTGACCGACTTCGTGCGCCGCGATACCCAGCGCCGCGACCGACGGCGTGTTGTAGACATCCGTCGAGAGGCAAAGCCGCTTGTTCATCGGATCGTAGTGATCGCCGAGCATGTCGTTGATCTCGACGACATCGACATCGTGAATGTTCGCGGCGCGCAGAATTTCGCGGGCGGCCTCGGCGCCGGTGACGTTCGAGCTGGCGCGGACGTTCTTCCACTTGCCAAAGGCCGACGACACTTTCGCCTGCGCCACGAGCCCGAGGATCATCGGCAGGCCGATCAGAATAATCATCCAGAGAATCATAAAATTAATGGGGTTTTCGTTGAAGTGAGACACATTGCCGCGCCCGACGTTCAACGCAAGTGAATCAAACTTTCGCCTCAATCACGGCATAGAGCTCGTCGGGGTCCGTGAACAGCACGCGAGACTCGCGGAATCCCGCGGCGGCGAGCATCTCCGCATAGGTCTCCAGGGACTCCGCGTAGTCGTAGGCAAAGGCATGATCCCGCACCTTCGCAAGTTCCTCGGGGTCGAGCGCGGCCCACCGCACGCGAACGACCTCCCACCAGCGCAGCAACGTGTCGCCGCGCGTTTCTCCGGGCCGCGAGATGGCCTCGAAGAGAAGCAGCCGTCCCCCGGGCGCGATGAGCTGGCGAATTTTCGGAAGAAGCTGCCGTTTGTCCCCCCGAGGGAAGTGGTGGAGGTTCAGTCCAATCAGGATGATGTCGAAGATGTCGCTCGACTCGCGCAGATAATCGAACAGGTCCGCCTGCACGAAGCTCTTCTCGCCCCGCAGCGAAACGGCATATTCCTCGACGAGGCGTAGCGCCGTCGCCGAGAGATCCACTGCCCGGTAGTGCGAGAATGATTTGCCGGCGAGCGCCCCTACGGTCCATTCCCCATCGCCGACGCCAAGATCGAGGAGCGAGAACGGCCTCCCGTGATCTGCGAAAGCCTGCCCGATTGCCGCATAGGCCTCGCGATGATGCAGGCCATTGAACTCGAGAATCTTTCGAAAGATCACCCAGTAGGAGAAAAACTCCCTCGCCTGCTCGGGCTCGTCGTCGGAAAGCGGCGTCGGCATCAGATTTCCAAAGGTTTCGGAAAGCGACTGAGCACTCGGTGGCCGCGCTCGGTGATCACGACGACATCCTCGTGCCGCACGCCGCCGATGCCCGGCACGTAGATTCCCGGCTCGACCGTGAAGACCTGGCCCGGTCGCAGCGTCGTCCGTGCGATGCGCGGCTCCTCGTGCAGTTCCAGACCAAGACCATGCCCGAGGCCGTGAAAAAAGCCCTGCCAGCGACCCTTTCGTTGCTCGGTGGGATATCCGCTCGCGGTGAAAAATTCGCGGACACCATCCTGGATCGCGAGACCGGCCGCGCCGGGTCGCAACGCGCGCAGCGACTGGCGCTGACCCTCCAGACACGTCTCCCACAACCGCCGCTGGGCGTCGGTCGCCCTGCCGCGAACGACGGTGCGCGTGAGGTCGCCGTAGAACCCGCTCTTCGCAGCCCGCGGAAAAATATCGAGAATGATGAGTTCGTGGGCCTTGAGCGGCCCGTGCCCGCGTTCATGCGGGTCGCAGGCCTGCTCACCTCCGGCGACGATCGAATTGTTCGTGGCGAAGCCGCCGGCGAAAAGCATCGCGGATTCCAGCTCGGCGCGCAGCCGCTCGGCGGTGAGGACGATGCCGTTCCAGTCCAGCTTCCGATCCTTCCGGATCGTGCAGGCCCGCAAAATTTCCACCGCGCGTTCGAGGCCAATCTCCGTGATGCGGATCGCCGCGGTGATCGCGCGAACTTCGGCCGGCGTTTTGATTTCGCGCTCCGGCCAGAAATGGCCCTCGACCGGGCGCACGGTCACTCCCGCCTTCGCGAGCGCAGCCGCAAGACCGCAGGGAAAATCGGCCGGCACGAGCGGGCGCGCCGCCCGGTGCTTTTTCGCAAAGGCCGCGACGACCTCGGCGAATGTCGAGTCCGCCTTCTTCTTACGACGCACGAGAGCCTCGTAATCCGCATACGCCTCCACCGCATCCACGCGCGCCTGCCGCCGCCCGCGATCGACCTCGAGATTGCTCAGTAGAACGGCGGTGCGCCCGCCGGACGCGACGAACGCGAAGGCATCGGGGACGTGAAAGCCGGTGGCGTAGAGCTGATCGGCATTCGATTCGCTCGCGGCGACAATGAGACGGCTGGGATTGCTTCGAGGCACGGCAGTTGTTTTACCATGATGAGCATGAAGCGCATGAAGAATCCGCAGGCCTCCCCGGGCAATGTCGCCCTCTGGCGATGGTCGCGAATGACCTCGGAAAAATGGGAGGACGCGTGGCAGGAGCGCCTGCAATTCCTCGGCCCCGGCCGCGCCGCCTTCATTGGCTGGCCCGGCTCGCGCAGCGTGCGCATCGAAGCCTTCGTCGACGAGAAGACCGCCCGGAAGCTCGTGAAGGAATTCGGCGGCAAGGTCACGAAAGCGCGGGATTGGATTGCCGATCCCGAGCGTCCGCGGAAACCGCTGCGCATCCGCGGTCGGCTCACCGTCCATGGCGACGCCGAGAGCTTCGCCGCGCGAAAGCCCGGCTCGACCGGCATTCTCGTGCCCGCAGGGATGGCCTTCGGCACGGGCGACCACGCGACCACCGCGAGCGTGCTGCGCATGCTCTGCGATCTCGCCCCGGAGATGCCCCCGGGCTGGCGCGCGATCGACGCCGGCTGCGGCAGCGGCATTCTGGCCCTCGGCGCCGTGGCGCTCGGCGCGGCGAGCGTGGAGGCCTTCGACTACGACGAGGGCTGCGTGCGCATCACGAAGGCAAACGCTCGCGCGAACAAGGTTCGCTCGATCGATACGGCCGTCGCCGACGTGCTCCAATGGCAGCCGACCGCGCGTGTGGAGATCGTCATGGCGAATCTCTTCAGCGACCTGCTCATCAAGGCCGCGCCGCGCCTGAAGCGGGCCACGAAGGCCCATGGCTGGCTGCTTTTTTCCGGCGTGCTGCGGACGCAGCTGGCCGAGGTGATCGCCGCCTTCGAAAAGCTCGATTTCGTGGTCGAACGCACCGTCGTGCGCGGCAAGTGGTCCGCCGGACGCCTGCGGCGGAAATGATTTGACCCTGCCACCCTTGTTCGCTTCCCTGCCGACCATGTTCCGTCGGCTCGGCATTCTGCTCGCCGCGCTCGCGCTCTTCACGGTCGCGGGCGGGCATTGGGCCGTGCTGCAATCCGTCGCCTGGGCGCAGATGCTACGCACCTACTCGCAGGACGCGACGGTTTCCGCCGCGATCGCGAAGACCTTCAGCGGCCAGTATCCCTGCGGCCTGTGCCGAAAAATCGCCGAGGCGAAGAAGACCGAAGAGCAGAAAGCTCCGGAATTCATCGCCGCGAAGAAATCCCCGGAATTTCTGGCCGCGCGCCGCAGCATGCTGCCCGCGCCTTTTGTGACGACGAGGGAATACCCCCGCGTCGTCGTGCTCGATCCCGGCTCGGCCGCGCCTGAGCCGGCGGTGCCTGTCCCGCTCCGCGCCTAGTCCTTCCCATCGTTCCCGTCGTCCGGTCTCTGCGACCGGCGGCTCGTTGAATTTGCCCGGCGGCATTGTGCCTCCGTGGCCCAGATGAAAGGCGGCGCGCGCGTTTCCCGCGGGCGCGACCGTGCGGAAACCATTGAAAAGACATCCTTCCCGGCGAGGCTTCACCCTCGTCGAGATCCTCGCGACCATGGCGGTCTCGGCCCTGCTGGCCGGGCTCGCGTTTGCTGGCTGGCAACGCACATTCCTCGCCGGCAAGAACACCCAGTGCCTCGCCAACCTCCGCGCGATCGGCGTGGCGGCGGCAGCGTATTCCTCGGACAACGACGGCGCGCTGCCCGCGACCGCGCACCAGCGCGATTCGTGGATCGCTTCGCTCCAGCCGTATCTCGGCACGAAGAAGCCCTACCGATGCCCGCTGGATCCCAATCCTCGACGAGTCTCCAGCTACGCGATCAACGACGCGCTCACCCCGCGCGCCAGAGGGCCGAACTTCTCGCGCCGACAGAACATTCCGCGCCCCGCGGCCACGATGTTCATGGCCGAGACCGCGGACAGTTTCTCGGGCGGCGATCACTTCCATTTCTTCGATGAAGAAACCGGGGAGTTCGTCCTCGTGAGCATGCCCGGCGAGCTCGGGCCGATCCGCCATTCGCTCGGGTCGAACTACCTCTTCGTGGACGGCCACGTCGAGACCCTCACCCACCGGGAGCTGAACCAGCGTCTCCGGGAGGCCGACTCCGCCTTCATCAATCCCAATCCCTGAAATCACTCACATTCTCATGAAATCTCTTCTTCTCATCGTCCCGATCCTCGTCACCCTCGCCGGCCCGCTGTGCGCCCAGCACAGCCACCTCAACGCCGGCATCATCGACGCAAATCACAACGGCATCGCCGACGCCGGCGAGCGACTCGCCTTCGTCAACGGCGCGACATTCAACACCGCATCGGGCTACGCGCTCTCGCTGACGTGGAAGACCACCGGCGACTATGCCGGAACCTTCAGCGGCAACCTCACTTTCACCGCGCTCGCGGCGACTCCCGACCGCGGCGGCCCCGAGGCCGACCATGCCGCGCTCGGCTCGCATATCGTCGTGCAACTCGTGTCCGTAAGCGGACCGACCGGCGGCACGTTTTCGTTTTGGGAGGACAACGCCGTCAGCCCGACGATCAGTCTCGGCGTCGGTGCAGCCTCGTCCCCGACGATGCGCTGGGACCTCAGCGAAAACAACGCCCTGCCCGGCGACGATCCCTTTGGCCACGTCCACGGCCGGCAATTCAGCGTCGATCAGGCCGGCACTTACACGGCGACTTTCCAGCTCTTCGACACTTCGACGAACGGACCCGGCGGTGGCCCGCTCCACGCCGCCAGCGACACGTTCCAGATGAGCTTCGTCGCCGTGCCCGAGCCAGGCGTGCTCGCGCTCTTTGCAATCGGCGCGGTTGGCGCGATCTTGGGAGGCCGCCTTCGTCGGCGGTCGTAACGCATCCATCAACCCACCCTCAATCGAACGCCGCATATGATCACTCGTCGTCACGCCCTTCGCACCGCCTTCGCCGCCAGCACCACCCTCGCGATTCCCGCGTTCCTCGGTCGCGCCGCGGATGCCACGCCGCCCCCGGCGGCCGCCGCTCCCGCACCGACCGGCCCGTTCAAGCTGCCGCCGCTCCCCTATGCCTACGATGCGCTCGAGCCCCACATCGACGCCCGCACGATGCAGATCCACCACGACAAACATCACGCCGGCTACGTCGCGAAGCTCAACGCCGCCGTGGCCGACTTCCCCGAAGTCGGCAACAGGCCGATCGAGGAGCTCATCCGCAACCTCGACGCCGTGCCAGAAAAAATCCGCAAGGCCGTCCGCAATCAGGGCGGCGGTCACTACAACCACTCGATCTGGTGGCCGATGATGAAGAAGAACGGCGGCGGCGAGCCGACGGGCGCACTGGCCGAGGCCATCACGAAGAAGTTCGGCAGCTTTGCCGAGTTCCAGAAAAAGTTCTCCGCCGAGGCAGGCAGCATTTTCGGCAGCGGCTGGGCGTGGCTCGTGGTCGGTGACGACGGGCTCGCCATCGAGACCACCGCGAACCAGGACAACCCGATCTCCAAGGGCGCCTACCCCGTCCTCGGCATCGACGTCTGGGAGCACGCCTACTATCTCAAGCAGCAGAACAAGCGGGCCGATTACATCACCGCGTGGTGGAACGTCGTCGACTGGGACCACGCTGGCGAACGCTTCGCGAAGGCCGGAGCCTGACCCCCTCGCCGTGGGGCGGCGAAAAAAAGCCGTTGTCGAACGCCGCCCCGCTTCTTATTGGTTCATGCGAGTGCCACCAGGGAAAAAAGTCGCCGTCAAGAAGGCCGCCTTACGCGGGGGCAAGGAAGTCTCGGCGATGGGTTGGGTGGAAGACGCCCACGGCGGCGTGCTGATGGTGAAGCAACTCCGCGGCCGGAAGCTCTGGACCCTGCCCGGCGGCAAGATCGGCGCCATGGAAAGCGTCGAGGCCGGCCTGAAGCGTGAGATTCTCGAGGAAACGAGCGCTCACGTGATCTTCGCCAGCCAGATGGCGCTCTTCGACCGTCCCGCCAAGCGGAACATCACCTTTCTCTTCCGCGTGACCCTCAAGCCCGACGACGTCCTGAAGCCGCGTCCTCGCGAGATCGCCGCGGTCGAATACCACGCCGAACTTCCGCGCGACACCTCGCCCTCGCTCCGGCATTTCTGGAAGCTCATGCGGCACTAGCTGCGGAAAAAGCGAATTGACGCCCTTCGGAAGCGGCCGATAGGTTCTCCCTCCGCTCTGGATGTGCCAAACCGCCGCTCAGGCGGAGTCTCTCAACACATCCGCATGGCCGAAGAGCTCGCATACGCAATCATTACGCCTTACTCGATTCGCAAATCGCGGACGGGCGGGATCGTTTCGCGGCTACTCTCCCGCTCCGGGCTCGAGCTCGTCGCCGGCCGGATGTTTGCTCCCGGCCGGGAACTCGTCGAGGCCTACGCGGAAACCATTGTCACGGAGACGGAACCCCGCCACCGCCGCACGCAGGAACTCATCCGCGAATACGTTCTCGCGAACCTTGCGCCGAATGCCGAGGGCAAGCGCCGCCGCGCGCTCCTGCTCATCCTCCGCGGCGAAGACGCCGTGGCCAAAGTCCTTTCCGTCGCCGGCCACATCGTTCACGAAACGACCGCCGGCGAAACCATTCGCGACACCTACGGCGACTATTTCGCCGACGGGGACACCGTCCACTATTTCGAGCCCGCCGTGCTCGCCGCACCAAATCGCGAGACGGCCGAGGCCAATCTCCGCCTCTGGGCGAGCCATTCCGACACCGACGGCGGCATCCTTGAGGGCATCGTGCCTTATCCCGCCGGCAGCGAGGTCCAGAAGACGCTCGTTCTCATCAAGCCGGACAATTTCCGCTTCCCGAACGCCCGCCCCGGCGGCGTGATCGATCTTTTTTCCCGCACCGGCCTGTCGATCATCGGCTTCAAGGTCCATCACATGAGCGTCGCACAGGCCGAGGAATTCTACGGCCCCGTGCTGGCCGTCCTCGAGACCGTGATGCGCGAGTCCACCGGCCGCCGTGCCCGCCTCGCCGCCGAGGAGGAACTCGGCTGCCCGCTGGGCGACGAGACCGAAGGGAAACTCGGCGACTTGCTCGGCCCGATCGCCGGCCGCGCGCACTGGGAAAGCATCGTCCAGTTCATGTCGGGCGCCCGCCCCGGCCAGTGTCCGCCGGAGAAGCGCGACACTCCCGGCACCGAAAAATGCGTCGCCCTCGTTTACGAAGGCATCGACGCCGTGGCCAAGATCCGCGCCGTGCTCGGCCCCACCGATCCTTCGAAGGCCCCCGCCGGCACCATCCGGCGCGAATTCGGCCAGTCCATGATGGTGAACGCCGCGCATGCCTCGGATTCGCCCGAAAATGCCGCGCGCGAGTTCGGCATCATTCGTATTACCGAAAACAATCTTAAACCGCTGGTTGAATCGCACTTCGCGAGCCACTAGCCTCTTTCCACCCGAAAAAACCCGCGCATACCGCCCAACCGTCCGTAATATCATGCAACTCTCTTCCCGCGTAGAAACGCTCACTCCCTCGCTTACCCTCGCCATCGACAGCAAGGCGAAGGCGATGAAGGCCGAAGGCATCGACGTCTGCGGCTTCGGCGCTGGCGAGCCCGACTTCGATACGCCCGACCACATCAAGGCCGCCGCCCAGGCCGCCATCGAGACCGGCTTCACGAAATACACGCCCAGCTCCGGCATTCCCGAGCTCCGCGAGGCCATCTCGCAGAAGTTCGCCGCCGATAACGGCCTCAACTACAAGCCGAGCCAGATCATCGTCAGCAACGGTGCGAAGCAGAGCTGCTACAACGCCATTCTCGCCACCTGCGAGCCCGGCGACGAGGTCATCATTCCCGCTCCCTACTGGCTGAGCTATCCCGAGATGGTCCGCCTCGCCGGCGCCGAGCCCGTGATCGTTCCCACCACCGAGGAGAACAACTGGAAGATCACGGCCGAGCAGTTCGAAGACGCGATGACGCCCAAGACCAAGATGATCATCCTGAACACCCCGGGCAACCCGACGGGCTCCGTCTACACGAAGGAGGAGCTTCGCAAGATCAGCGAAGTCGCCGCCGAGGAAGAAATCTACATTCTCTCCGACGAGATCTACGAAAAGCTCGTCTATGATGGCGCCGAGCACGTCTCGATCGCCTCGCTCACGCCCGAAGCCTACGACCTCACGATCACCGTGAACGGCTTCAGCAAGGCCTACTCCATGACCGGATGGCGCCTCGGCTACCTCGGCGCGCCCGAGCCGATCGCGAAGGTCATCGATTCGCTCCAGAGCCACAGCACGTCGAACCCCTGCTCGTTCTCGCAGAAGGGCGGCCTCGCCGCACTCAAGGGCGACCAGCAGTGCGTCGTCGACATGCGCGAGGAGTTCAACATCCGCCGCGAATACATCTACGGCCGCCTGAACAGCATTACCGGCATCACCGCCGTGAAGCCGCTCGGCGCCTTCTACGTCCTCGCGAACATCAGCGCCCTCGGCCTGAACTCGACGAACTTCGCGGACCGCCTCCTCAGCAAGGCCAACGTCGCCGTCGTGCCCGGCATCGCCTTCGGCGACGACCGCACCGTGCGCCTGAGCTACGCGACGAGCATGGACATCATCAAGAAGGGCCTCGACCGCATCGAAGACTTCGCCAAGACGCTGTAGCCCGGCGTCTCGGGAACGCTTTCCCACCAAAAAGAAAAAGGCCGCTTCGCCCGAAGCGGCCTTTTTCCGTTTCAGGAACGTCACCCCACGAATCGTCCAGCCTCCATCCGCAACTGACGATCCGCCAGGCGATCCGCCTCGAGCGTCGAATGGGTGACGTAAAGCATCGGCACACCGAACTCGTCGCGCATCCGCTGCAGATAGGGAAAAATGCGCTCCTTGAGCGGCTGGTCGAGATTCGAAAGCGGCTCGTCGAGGAGGAGCAGTCGCGGATCGGCGGAAACCGCGCGGGCGAAGGCCACGCGCTGTTTCTCGCCCCCGGAAAGACTCGCCGGCATCCGATCGAGCAGCGCGCCGATCTCCATCGCGTCGCAAATCGCGGCAAGCTTCTTGCTCGAACTTTCCCCGCCGTAGGTGACGTTGGCCCTGACGTCGAGATGCGGAAACAGCGCCAGATCCTGCGGCACGTAGCCGATGCGACGATGGCGCGCCGGCAGGTTCACACCCCGCGCGGCGTCGAAGAGGACCTCGCCATCGAGCAGGACGCGTCCGCTGCGGGGACGCCGCAACCCGGCGATGATCTCCAGCAGCGAGGTCTTGCCAGCACCGGAAGGGCCGAGGATCGCGAGCAGGCGGATGTCGAACTCACCATCGAGCGCGAGGTCGAAGTCCGCCAGCGGCAGCTGAATATTCTCGAGGCGCAGGTTCATCCGTGAATGGGGCGTTTGCGGAGGAGCCACTCGCTCCACGCGACGGCGCCGAAGGCGAGGACGACCGAGATGGCGAGCAGCCCCCACGCGTGGCCGTCGTGGCCAAGCTGGATGTCACTGTAGATGGCCGTCGACAGCGTCGTGGTGAGTCCGGGAATATTTCCCGCGACGAGAATGGTCGCGCCGAACTCTCCCAACGCGCGCGCGAAGGCAAGCACGACGCCGGCAAGAATCCCGCGAAACGCCAGCGGCAGCGTGATCGTGGCAAAGATGCGCGATGGTGAGGCGCCGAGCGACGCGGCCACCCTCTCCAGCCGCGGGTTCACCGACTCGAACGCCAGCCTCGCGCCGCGCACGAGCAACGGAAAAGACATCACCGCCATCGCAATGACCACGGCCTTCCAAGTGAAGACGACATCCACGCCCCACTGGTGCAGCCAGCGCCCGATCGGCCCGCGACGCCCGAGCAGCTCGAGCAGGATGAGGCCCGTGGCGACGGGCGGAATCACCAATGGCAGCACGACGCAGGTCTCGACGAGCGCCTTTCCGGGCCAGGACTTGCGCGCGAGCAGCCAGGCCAGCGCCACACCGGGTCCGAGATTCAGAAGCACGGCAAGTGTCGCCGCAAGGAGAGTGAACCAGAAGAGCTGCGCGTCGGACTCCACCATTCCCGGAGTCTCCTAGCCCCCGACGGGAAGAAATCCAAACTTCTGAAAAACGGCCATCCCCTCGGCGGACGCGAGATAGTCGAGGAAATCCTTCGCGGCAGCGGCATTCTCGGCACCGGACACGATCGCCGCGGGGTAAGCGATCTTCGGACCTTCGGCGCGCGGCACCTCGAAGGCCGTTCGCGCCGCCTTGGAAATGGCGGCGTCGGTGCGGTAAACGATACCCGCCTCGACGTTGCCGGATTCCACCGCCGCGAGCGCGGCGCGCACGTTTTCGGTGGGCACAACCTTGGGTTCGATCGCCTTCCAGAGCCCGAGCTTTGTCAGGTATTCGCGCGCGTAGACGCCGGCCGGCACACTTTTTGGATCCGCCAGGGCGACGCGTTTGACCGAGGTCCGGGCCAGGGCGGCGGGATCGAGGGCAGCGGGGCCATCCGGGGGAACGACGATGACGAGCGTATTCGAGAGCAGATCCCGGCGACTGGAAACGTCAACGAAGCCAGCCTTCGCCAGCCGATCCATCTGGATTTCGTCCGCGGAAAAAAAGACGTCCGCCGGCGCGCCGGCCTGAATCTGCCGGGCGAGAGCGTTCGAGCCCGCGAGATTGAAGACCAGCCTGTTCCCGGATTTAGCCGCATAGGCAGGCGCAAGCGCCTTCAGGGCATCGGTGAGGCTGGCCGCGGCGAAGACATGAACTTCCGAGGCGCGAAGCAGGTTCGAAAACGAGAGAAGCGCAGCGACGGCAAGGAGGAGTCTCATGAAGACGAACGGACGGACCTAGAAACCGGGATTCGGCACCGGCGGGGCCGGGCTCGAGGGATGCGGGACATTCGCCGCCTCCGGCCGCGGCACCGCCGCCTGACGAATGGCAAGCAGCAGGTTCGACTCGCCCTTCTTCCATTTGTAGCCGGTGCCGAACTCGAGCGAGGTCGCGCCAGCCTGCTGGTAGGCGGCCCCCAGATCGGGCTGAACGTATTTTTTGAAGAGGTCGAGGGTGCCGGTGTAGTTACCGAAAAAGTTCAGATGCCAGGGGCCGCTCGCCATGTAGTCACGCAACGGGATGCCGGAGTCGTCCTGCAGGATCGCGCGGCTCTTCGTGAGCAGGAAGTCGCGCGCCCGCGAGAAATACGGCTCATGCAAAAGATAACTGGCGGCTTTGAGGTAGCCGACGGCGGGTTGGAATCCACCGGCCCACTCGAGCAACGCGGCGTGCGATTTCAGCCCATCGTTCGAGAGGTCGCCCTGGATGTAGTAGACGACCTGCTCGGCGGCCGCGGGATTCTTGCGGAAGCGGATGCGCAGGCCGGGAAGTCCCGCGCCGGGACTAAAGGGCTCCGCGCTGAGGATTTGTCCGCCGCCAAGGGCGATGAAGGATTCCAGGATGGGCAGCACGCCTTTGAAGTCGGTCTGCTCGAAATCGACCTTCATGTCCTTCGTGATGAAGAAGCTGAATTTCAGCGTCACGTCGGTCGCCTTCCGGAGATTGGCGAGGCCGGCCATGATGCGCGGCAGATCGAGCTGCTCCGGCGGGACGATCGAGCCCACCGGCTCGAGACCGACCATGATGTAGGCGGGGGCATCGGGGAACAACGCGAAGGCGTTGATGAAATCCGGACCCGAGAAAAGGTAGTAGAGCGTCTGGCCGGAGCCGATGCGCGGCACGAGCTGCTGCGCGGCGAACTGCCGCATCGGCCCGAAATAGCGCTCGTCGAATTTTCGCCACGTGGCCGCGTATTGCCGCGCATGGTCGACGTATTCCGCCGTGCGCTGCCAGGGCTCCAGCGGAGATCCTGAAGAAACGCGCAGGCCGGAGAGGAAGCGGGCCTGATCGTTCGGTGTCGAGCCGGCGGGCGGGAGCTGCGCGAACGTGGTCGCGCACGAGGCGAAGAGGACGCAGAGCCATCTCATGGCGCGCACCATACTACGCCGGCCGCGATTTGCCACGCATCGCGCGCCCGACGTAATAAATCGCCAGCCCGGCAAGCACCGTTAGCGTGCCGTCCCGCGCGGAATGGGGCTCGTTGATCGCCGTGTAAACGAGGGTGAACCCGGCAATCGTCAAAAAGAGCAGCGGCGTGACGGGATATCCCCAGCATCGAAACGGCCGCGCCAGCCGTGGTTCGCGGATTCGCAGCACGAGCACGCCCGCGACCGTGAGCAAACCGCAGATGACGAGAGCGAACTGCGCGGAGACGAGCACGTGCTGGAAGCTGGCATTCCAGAGCAGGACGAGCACGAAGACGGTCTGCGCAATCACGGCGCGCGCGGGGATGCCACCGGACGATGTCCGCGCGAAGAATCGCAGCGATCGGAAGTCCTCGCCAATCGTCTGCATCACGCGAGGGCCGGCCCACGTCATCGCGCTGATCGTCGAGATGAGGCCCGCGCAGATGAACCCCGAGAGCACGCGACCGCCTTCCTCGCCAAGGATCGCAACCGCCGAGAGATGACCGACGTCGATTTTCCCGACCATCGCCGCCATCGGCACGGTTTTGAGAAACACGGCGTTGAGCGCCACATAAAGCACGCCGACGAAGAGGGTGCCGGCGATCAGACCCAGCGGCACGTCGCGTGCCGGATTGCGCACCTCGCCGGTCACGTAAGTCGCCGCGTTCCAGCCCGAGTAGGCATACATCACATACATCAGCGACACCGCGAACGGCGCGGAGAACAGGAGCGCGGCATCCCCGCTGTGCGGAAGAAAGGAGATCGGCTCGCTCGGTCCACCGAGGCTGCCGGCAACGATGATCACGAGGATGAGCAGGAGTTTCAACGAGGTGAAGAGCACCTGAAAGCCGCGACTGAGCCCGATCGTGACAAGATGCGCCGCCGTCACCCCCAGGACAACGACAGTCGCGGCAAGCCGCGGCGACGAGCCCGGAAACACCGCGGCGAAGTATTCCCCGAACGCGAGCGCCGCAAGCGTGACCGGTGCAGCGAACCCGACCGTGGCCGAGACAAACCCTCCCATGAACCCCATCGGTCGCCCGTAAATCCGGCTGAGAAAATTGTATTCGCCGCCGGACCGCGGCAGCGCCGCCGCCAGCTCGGCGTAGCACAGCGCTCCGCAGAGCGCGAAAATCGCGCCGAGGGCCCACAGTGTGAGCAGCACAAAACCCGACGGCAGGCCGCCCACCTGATAGCCGAGGCTCGTGAACACGCCGGTGCCCACCATGTTTGCGACCACGATGGCCGTGCACGTGAACCACCCGATGCGGCGCCGATTGTTCATTGCGGAGACAGGTAGCATATCCGCGCCTCGCCGCCCCGGATTTTCCGGCACGATCCCGGAACCAACGAAATCGTCCGGCCGCGCCGCGGACAGCATCACCTTCGGCACGGACCTGAATCCGGTCGAGCCCAGGCGCTGATCAGGGAACCACGCGCCGGCCGGCTACCCACGTTCCGCGCATCCCGAACGCATCGTCGAAGAGCACAAGGTCCGCACAAAAGCCCGGGGCGAGTTGCCCTCGGTCGACGCATCCGAGAGCGGCTGCGGGCGTGCGGGTCGCGGCGAGCACGGCTTCGCCGATCGGCACACCTGCCTCCTGGACGAGCGTGCGCACCCCATCGATCATCCGACAGGTGCTGCCGGCGAGCGCGACGCCATCGGCGGTGAGCGCCACCCCGTCGCCCACGCGACACCGCACCGCGCCGAGCGAAAACTCCGCGCCGCGCTCCAGTCCGGCTCCGGCCGAGGCATCGGTGATGAGCGCCACGCGCGACGCGCCCTTGGCATTCCACAGCATGCGCAGCAATGTCGGGGAGACATGACAGCCGTCGGCGATGACCTCGCAGAGCACCTCGGGATCCGCCAGCGCCGCCTCGAGCAACCCCGCCACGCGATACGCCCCCCGACGCCGGGCGGAGGACATGCAATTAAACGCGTGCGTGACCTGCCGCGCTCCGTCCGCAAACGCCCGCCGCGCCTCCTCATCCCACGCGTCGCTGTGCCCGCAGCTCACGCGCATGCCCGCCGCGACAAGCTCCGGAATGAGCGTCTCCATGCCGGGAAGTTCCGGCGCGAGCGTGATCTGCGTGATCGTATCGGCGTAGCGCACCCAGTGATCGATGTCGTCCGCCCTCGGCTCGCGAATGAGCGACAGCTCGTGCGCACCGGGCTTCTCCCGCGAAAAATAGGGGCCCTCGACATGAATTCCCGCCAGCCGCGCCCCGGTTTTCCCGGATTCGCCTCGCCAGTCGCGCGCAGCGTCCAGCACGCGGCCGATGTCCAGCCACGTCGCGCAGATCGTCGTAAGCGCGAGCGTCGTCGTGCCGCCCGTCGCGTGGTAACGACAGATCGTCTCGAAGGCCTCGGGCGTCGCCTCCATCGTATCGCGGCCCAGAGCGCCGTGGACATGGAGATCGATGAATCCCGGGGCGAGAAAACCGCCTTCGCAGTCCACGAGGTCGCCATCGTGGCCAGCGCCACCGACGGATGCGATGCGGCCATCGCGCACGACGAGGTCGCCTTCGGCGATCGAGCCATCCGGCAGGCAGAGCCGGGCATTTGTGAAGCGCGTGCTCACAGTCGAGGAAAACTACCGGCGGAGGGTCTCGAACCCACACTCCCAAGGGGAACCAGATTTTGAGTCTAGCGCGTCTGCCAATTCCGCCACGCCGGCAATGAGCGGGCAATATGCGGCACGTTCGGCCCGCGCGCCACTCAAAAAGCGAGGCCCTTCGGCGGACCAAGAATCTCCCGAGCGAGGATGGCCCGGCGAAGGCCTTCCCGACTGCGCAGCAAATCCTCGAGCGTCCCCGAAGCGGCCGGCTTTCTGTCCGCCGGAGGAACGGGAGCCGGAACGGGCGCAGAGAAGGGAACCGCCGGCGGCCCCTCCTCTTCGACAACCTCCACGTAGCGCCGCTCGAGATCCGGCGCGAAAACCAGCGGCGGCGGCTCGGGCAGTGGGCGCTCGAAAAGAATCACCGGCTCCGGAGCCGGCAGCGGCGGCGGCACTTCGGCCTCGTCGGGAAGCCCCAGCGCCTCGCGCAACTTCCGCGCAGCTTCATCACGATCGAAAGCCGGCGGGACCGGCCGCAGCGGCGACGGGGCCGCCGGGCCATCGGCCTTCTCGAAGCGCTCCGCGGCCTTGCGCTGCTCGCGCGCCTCGGCAGACTTCTCCAGCAGCCATTTGACGAGGCTGATGGCGCCGATGACGAGAAGGATGACGAGTTGCTCCACGGCGAGTCGCGGTTATTCGGCGGGATGGGAGCTCTTGTCCGGCGTGGCGATCGACTCGCGCATCTGCGTGTCGGACTGGATGTTCTTCATCTTCAGGTAATCGAGCACGCCAAGATTGCCATTGCGGAAGGCCTCGGCCATCGCGAGCGGCACCTCGGCCTCGGCTTCGACAACCTTCGCGCGCATTTCCTGCACGCGGGCCTTCATTTCCTGCTCGCTGGCGACGGCGGCCGCGCGACGCATTTCCGCCTTCGCCTGGGCAACGACCTTGTCCGCATCGGCCTGGGCGACCTGCAACTTCGCGCCGACGTTGTCGCCGATATCGATGTCCGCAATGTCGACGGAAAGAATTTCGAAAGCCGTGCCGCTATCGAGCCCCTTCTGAAGCACCGTCTTCGAGATGCGGTCGGGATTCTCGAGCACTTCCTTGTAGGATGCGGCAGAGCCGATCGATGTGACGATGCCTTCGCCGACCCGGGCAATGATCGTTTCCTCGGTCGCGCCACCGACAAAGCGGTCGAGATTCGAGCGGACGGTCACTCGGGCGCGCACCTTCACGCCGATGCCGTCACGAGCGACCGCGTCGATCGTGGTGCGGCCAGTGCCGGGATTCGGACAATCGATGACCTTGGGATTGATGCTCGTGCGCACGGCCTCGAGCACCGTCTTGCTCGTGCCCTTGATTGCGAGATCGATCGCGCAGGCGCGGTTGTAATCGAGCGGGATACCCGCCTTGTCGGCCGCGATGAGCGCGAGCACGACGTTCGGCACGCTGCCTCCCGCGAGGTAATGGGCCTCGAGCAGGTCGGATTCCAACGGAAGCCCGGCCTTCACCGCCGTCACGCGGCTATCGACAATCAATCCAACCGGCACACGACGCAGGCGCATGCCGATGAGCTTGGCAAAACCGACCGGTGCATCGGCGATCTTTGCCCGCAGCCAGATTCCGAAGAAATTTGCGAAGAGAACCACGGCTATCAGCACCGCGAGGAGTGCCGCACCGAACAAAACAAGGATGAGAGTAGGACCCATGGTGGAAGAATTTCCGGCACTCTATCCCGCTATCGGGCTCCGGGCTAAATCTTTTTCCGCACGACGACGCGAGCGCCTTCCACGGCGATCACGACGATGGGCGTCCCTGCCTCGATGAAGTCGGCTTCCGCCACGACGTCGATTCGTCGTCCCGCGATCAGCGCCTTTCCGGCCGGTCGCAGCGTGGTCGCCGCCACGCCCTCGAGGCCTGCCAGTCCGTCGGATTCCGGCATCGTATCCCCCGAACTGAGCGAACTCGCGAGCGTCAGCCGACGTCCAACGGCCGTCCGCGGGAAGACTTTCATCCACGTGCAGAAGCCCGCCAGGGTGAGCATGCCCAGCGCGACGAGGATCAGCGTGCCGCCCGCCATGCCGAAATTCACATACCCGACGACCGCGGCGCCGATCAGCGCCAGTCCCCCGAGAATTCCGAGCACCCCTCCCGGCAGAAACATCTCGGTGAGCATCAGCGTGAAGCCGACGCCCGCGAGAAGGAGGATGATACCCATGAGAACTACCGGCTCGGCGTGGGCGTCGGCGTGCCGATCGTGCGATCGCCAGTGAGCACTTCCTGCATCGAGCCGACGGCATTCAACGTGGTCTTCTTGACCGTCGAGCCGACCTTCAGGCTGACGTCCTTGGTCGTCGTGCCGATGTCCTTCGCCGTCCGCTCAACGAAGCCGAAAACGCCTCCCTTGAAATGGGTGGGCGTTTTTTCCCTGGGTGCCTTGGTCGTCTCCGTGGTGGTTGCCTCCGTCTCGGCGATCGGCTGACGCGAGTCCGGATCGATCTGCAACGTCTGCACGACCTTCCCGCTTTCCGCCGAAATCTCGAGATCGCCAACCGGAGCGCCCATGTAGTCCGAAAGGCGAAGCTGCCACTGGGGCGCGCCGTCCGCACTATTCGTGCGAAGCGTGTAATCCACCGAGTGAAACCCGACCTTGGCCTCGGAAGCCGCCTTGTTCGCGAGCTTGAAAGCCCCGTCGGAATCGAGATTCAGCCGCGCAAAATCGAGAGCGGTGGACTGTCTCGCATCAGCAACTCCGCGCACCGGCGTCCGCTCCGAAGCGATTTCGCCTCCCGTCACCACGAACTCGCGCACGCCGCCGCGCGCCGACGCATCGCTCATGAGAATCGTCCAGCTCTGCGGCTGCGGCTGGCCAGTCTCGCCCCGCACCTCCACCAGATTCTTGAGGACCGCGTCGCCGCGGCTCTGTTTCACGACCTGCAAGGCCTCGTAAGCGGTGGCGCCCATTGCGCGCCCGGCGGCAAGGGAGAGAAGAACGAAAAGAAATGGGAGCGTTTTCACCAACGGGCACTCTGGCGCAGGTCGACCGGATTTCCAGTGATTTTTCCCGCTCGATTTCGGCCCCCGGGGCTGGAATCCTAAGGATGTGGCGGAAGACATCGCATCGCTGCGCAAATCCCTCGAGATCTACCGCGGTCTTGTCGAGGTCAGCGCACTCATCAATTCGATCACCGATTACGACGAGTTGCTGCGGGCGATTCTCGAGGTCTCCCGCCGAGTCATTCAGGCCGAGGCCGCCTCGCTTTTCTTGCGACACGAGGGCAACAGCCACCTTGATCTCGTGATCGCCTCCCACGGCGAAGGGGAATACACCCAGCCTCGGATCCGCGTGGAGTCCGGCCAGGGCATCGCCGGCTGGGTGCTCGAGCATCGGCAAAGCCTGCTCATTCCCGATGCCTACGCCGATCCCCGCTTTTTCCGGGGCGCGGACCTCGCCACCGGCTTTCGCACCCGCTCGATCCTCTGTTCCCCACTTCACTGGAACGATCAGGTGATCGGCGTGCTGCAGGTGCTGAACCCGCAGGGCAAGGAGTCCTTCGAGCCAGAGGAGCTCGAGGCCTTTGAGGCCTATTCGAACCTGATCGCGACCGCCATCACGAAGCTTCGCGCCATCGACCGCCTCCGCGAGCAGGAGCGCATCGAACGCGAGGTCTCCATCGCGGCCGAGATTCAGCAGGAGCTGCTTTCCCGGGCCATCCCGACCGATATCCCGGGCGTGAACTTCGCAAGCTACAACAAGGCCGCGACCGATGTCGGCGGCGATTTCTTCTTCGTGAAGCCGCGAGGCCCGTCCGAAGTCTATTTTGCGATCGGCGACGTGTCCGGAAAGGGCATGCCGGCCTCCCTCCTCATGGCGCAGACGCTCAGCGCCATGCAGTTCGTCTTCACAACCACGACGAGCCCCGCAAACGCCCTCTCCACGCTCAATGCCACGCTGCACGATCACATCGTGCGCGGCATGTTCGTCACGCTGCTCGTTGGCCGGCTCATTCCCGACTCCGGCCGGGTGGAGATCGCCAGCGCCGGCCACTGCCGCCCGATCGTCGTCCGAAAGGAAGGCGAGCCCCTCGAGATCGTCACCCCTGGCGCCCTGCCTCTTGGCGTGCTGCCTCAGGTCGCCTACCAGCAAGGCAAAGTCGACCTTGCGCCCGGCGACTATCTCGTTTGCTTTACGGATGGCCTTTCCGAATCCCGCGACCCGCGCACGGAGCAATTTTTCGACGAGACGATCCTCGGGCATCTCAGCCGCCCGTTCGCATCGGCACGTTCCATCGTGGATCATCTCGTGACCGTCGAACAAACCCACCGCGACGACACCCCGCCCCGCGACGACCTCACCCTGCTGATCGCCGGCTTCGAATGAACCTGCAGTTGAAATTTCCCGCCCACACGGGAGAACTGGCCGCCATGCGCTCCGCGGCGCGTGATTTCCTTCTCCACGCCGGTGTGCCGGAAATGGAGGCCGAACTCATGGTCCTCGCCCTCGACGAGGCCTGCACGAACATCATTCGCTATGCCTATGGTGGCCCCACCGAAAGCATGATTCGCCTGAGCATCGACCGCCTCCGAAGGAGCGTGCGCTGCACCCTCCGCGACTACGGCAGATCCTGCGATCCCGCGAAGATTCGCAGTCGCGACCTTGCCGATTTTCGTCCCGGCGGCCTCGGCGTGTGCATCATGCACTCCGCGTTCGACCACGTCGTCTTCGAGCCGAAACCTCGAGGCACAAGACTCACGCTGACGAAATCGCTTTCGCCCGCGGATTGCTCCCGCACCTGCTGACTCGGAGTGACGCAGATCAGGCCGTCGCCAGGCGCTCACGCAGCCGGCGGAGACGCAGGATCGTCCGCTCTTCGTTGCGAGTGAGGCGGCGGCCCGACAGCGGCAACTCGAGTTGCTGGTAGATGGGACCGTTTTGCGCGCGGAGGGTCTTCAGCAGTTCGTTGATCATTTTCATATTGCTGCGTTGACTCTACCTTCAGGGATCGGACACTGGCTGTCTGATGGCTGCACAATCCGAAAAAAATTTTGAAGGCTCCGCGCTGGGCCGTTCTTCCCGCCCTCCGCTGGCCCGCATGCTCGCGATTCACCAGCAGCTCCTCGAAGGCCGCATGCCAAACTGCTCGAAGCTGGCCCGGGAGCTCGAGGTCGCCACGAAGACAATCCATCGCGACATCGAATTCATGCGCGACCAGCTCGGCTTGCCCGTCGCCTACGAGCGAGCTTCGCACGGCTATTACTACACGGAATCCGTCTCGAACTTTCCCACGGTGCAGGTCAGCCACGGCGAGCTCGTAGCCCTGCTCATTGCCCAGAAGGCCGTCGAGCAATACCGCGGCACTGCCTTCGAGAAGCCGTTGCATTCCGCCTTCGCCAAGCTGGCCAGTGGCCTTCAGGGCGAGAGCGGCATCGCCCTGCACGAGCTCACCGAGGCGATCTCCTTCCGCCCGCAGGGCCTTGCGGTCACCGAGCTGGATGCCTTCCAGACTCTCGCCGAGGCGACGCTCAAGCACCGCGAAGTGCGTTTCGCCTACCAGACGCTCAAGAAAGGCAACGCGGAGCCCCGACAGGTCCGTCCCTACCATCTCGGCTGCCTCGCGAATCAATGGTATCTCATCGGCTACGATTGCGACCGCGAAGCCGTGCGCACCTTCGCCCTTGCCCGGCTTCAGGACGTTTCGGAAACCGGCTCCACTTTCTCGCGCCCCAGGGATTTCTCGGTAGCCGAAATGTTCTCCGGCAGCTTCTCCGCCTTCCAAACCGGCAAGGTCGAACGCGTCGTCCTGCGACTCGAGGCATTCGCCGCGCGCCTCGCCAGCGAACGCAAGTGGCATCCCTCGCAGGAGCTGCGCCCCAATGCCGACGGCACGGTCGAACTCCGCATGGAAGTAAGCATCGCCCCCGATCTGGAAAACTGGATTCTCAGCTGCGGCGAACACGCCGAAGTGCTCAAACCCAAAAGTCTGCGCGAGAAAATGGCCGCGACCACGAAAGCCATGGCGAAGAAATACAAAGCCTGATACGCAGACGGAAAACGAACATCGCTCATGAGCCTCATCAAGGAATTCAAGGAGTTCATCGCCCGCGGCAACGTCATCGACCTCGCGGTCGGCGTCGTCATCGGAGCGGCTTTCGGAAAAATCGTCTCCTCGCTGGTGTCCGACGTCGTGATGCCGCCCATCAGCATTTTGACGGCAAAGGTCTCCTTCGAGAACCTTTACATCCCTCTCAACGAGGCCGCGGCAAAGGCTGCGGATCTCGCCACGGCCCAAAAGGCAGGCATCATCGCCTACGGCCTGTTCCTCAACAACGTCATCCAGTTTCTCATCGTGGCCGCCTGCATTTTCCTCGTCGTCAAAGCGGTGAACCGCCTCAAACGCGAGCAGGCCGCCGCGCCGCCGCCGCCCGCGCCTCCGACCAAGACGGAAGTCCTGCTCGAAGAGATTCGCGACGCCCTGAAGAACAAGTAGTTCTCCCTTCCGGCCGCGAAGTGCGCGGAGGGATTCCCGGTCGGATTCTCTCTCCTTCGATCTTCGCGTTCCGCCGAAAAAGAAAAACGCCGTCCCGCATGGCGCGGAACGGCGTTTGAAGTTTCTGGCTTGCGAGTCGCTTAGAACGCGAAACGGAGACCGCTGCGGAGATTGCCGACATTGCCGGAACCGCCGTAGAAGTAACGACCATCGACGAAGAGGCCGATGTTCTTGGTCACGCGATACTCGAGACCGCCACCAACGTTGCCGTAGCCGATCGTCGTGCCGTCCCAGGCCGCACCACCGCCAACCATGAGGTAGGGAGCGAGGCTGATCGAGCAGATCGGGTAACGGACAAAGAACGTTCCCGCGAGCGGCATGTGCTCGGCGGTGCCGTTGTTGTCATACCAGGCAGCTTCGTAACCGATACCGAAGTATTTCGCGAAGAAGAAGTTCAAGCCGAAGCCACCACCGGAACCGGTGCTGAGCGTGCTGCCCTTCGAACCGAAGAAGCCGGTGTAGAAGGTATCGAGCTGGAACTCCATGTCGCGGAATTTGCATTCCTCGGGAACGACCGGAACCTTGTCCTTGAACGACTTCGATTCCACGCCTGCAAAGGCGTTGCCGGCGACGAGAGTCGCGGCGAGCAGAAGGCTGAGTGTGAGTTTTTTCATTTGTTTTAAGGGTTTTCCCGCAAATCAGATTTGGCACCCGATAGCAGTGCCCGAAAAATAAGAAGAGAGAGCCAATAATGTCAACGCTTTCCCACGGAGCAGAATTTATTAAGTCCTTGCCTTTCAGCCATCAGTCGCGCAGGGCGCGGAGTCAGTTCTCCGTGAAGTCTGTCGAGAACGGATTCCTCGATCGAACGCCTCACAGCCTGGGACGCGCCTTGAGATGCGCCGCCGCGGCCGCCGCAGAAGGAGCCTGGTCATGCCTTCAAGGACGGCGGATGTTCCCACTTCAATGTTTTGCCGACAGGCACTGTTGGGGTCGTTCCGGCGCTGGTTCACAATCTTCACCGCCACGACGCTCGTCGTGGAATGCCCCCTTGCTCCGGCCAAACATGCATGACTGGCCCGCTCCGAAAAAAGAAAAGGGCGGCTCCGAAACGGAGCCGCCCTCGACGATAGCCTGTGGTCGGACTTACTTGTAGGAAGCCTGCGCGCCCTTGGTGCTGCGCTTTTTGATCCAGGGCATGAGGCCGCGGAGACGCTCGCCCGTCTTCTCGATCGGGTGAGCTTCGCCGGCCTTGAGGAGGGCGTTGTATTTCGGATAGCCGGACTCGTATTCCTTGATCCATTCCTTGGCGAACTTGCCGGTCTGGATGTCCTTGAGGACCTGCTTCATCCGCTTCTTGGTGCCGGCGTCGACGATCTTCGGACCAACGGTGACGTCGCCCCACTTGGCAGTCTCGGAGATCGAAAAACGCATGCCGGCGATGCCCGCTTCGTTCATGAGGTCGACAATGAGCTTGAGCTCGTGGAGGCACTCGAAATAGGCCATCTCCGGGCTGTAACCAGCCTCGACGAGGGTCTCGAAGCCCGCCTGGACGAGCGCGCTGGCGCCGCCGCAGAGCACGGCCTGCTCACCGAAGAGGTCGGTCTCGGTTTCTTCCTTGAAGCTGGTCTCGATGACGCCGCCGCGGGTGCCGCCGACACCCTTTGCCCAGGCGAGGGCGATGGCTTTGGCCTTCTTGCTGGGGTTCTGGTAGATCGCGATGAGGGCGGGCACGCCCTTGCCCTCGGTGAACTGGCGGCGGACGATGTGGCCCGGGCCCTTCGGGGCAACCATGATCACGTCGATGTCCTTCGGCGGAACGATCGTCTTGAAGTGAATCGCGAAGCCGTGGCTGAAGAGAAGCGTCTTGCCCTTCGTGAGGTTCGGCTCGATGTCCTTCTTGTAGATCGAAGGAATCTTCGTGTCGGGCACGGCGACAAAGATCACGTCGGCTTTCTTGACGGCCTCGGCGGTGTCGAGGACTTCGAATCCGTAGTCAGCGGCGACCTTGCGGCTCTTGGATTTCGGGTAGAGGCCGATGACGACCTTGGCGCCGCTCTCCTTGAGGTTGAGGGCATGGGCATGGCCTTGGGAGCCGAAGCCGATCACGGCCAGGGTCTTGCCTTTGAGCACTTTGAGGTCGGCGTCTTTGTCGGTATAGATTTTAGCGGGCATGATGAGGTGATGCTGTTCTGACGGGGGTGAAAACTCTTAGTCGTTAGTGCGCGAGAGAGCGACCTTGCCGGTGCGGGTGAGATCGATGATCCCGAAACGCTCCATGAGGAGAATGAACTTATCGATCTTGCCGCCGGTGCCGGTGACCTCGATGGAGAGGCGCTCCGGCTGCACGTCGATGATCTTCGCGCGGAAAATGTCGCAGATCTGCATGACCTCGGCGCGGGTCACGGAATCGGCCTTCACGCGCATGAGCACGAGCTCGCGATCGACGTATTGCTCGTCGTGAAAATCCTGCACGTCGATCACCTCGACGAGCTTGTCGAGCTGCTTGGTGACCTGCACGAGCACCTTGTCGTCGCCGCGCACGACGATCGTCATGCGGGAGGTCGTGGGATCGAGCGTCGGGCCGACGTTGAGACTGTCGATGTTGAAGCCGCGACCGCTGAACATCCCCGCGACGCGCGTGAGCACGCCAAATTTGTTTTCAACGAGGACCGAGAGAGTATGGCGCATGGCAGGTGAAGGAACCGACGACACTGCGGAAGAACTTTCGCTTCGTCAAACCGTTTTGTGCTCGCTACGGTGCGCTCTTTATGTCCAGCGCCCGACTCGAACTGCCCGCTCACCCGTTCAAAGCCTATATTTTCGACTGCGACGGGACGATCGCGGACACCATGCCCGCGCACTTCAAGGCATGGACCCGCGCTCTCGACGAACTCGGTGGCACCTTCCCTGAGGATCTCTTCTATGCCTGGGGCGGCAAGCCCACGACCGTCATCGTCCGGCAACTCAACGAGAAATTCGGCACGAACCTCGACGTGAACGTCGTGCCGGTCGTGAAGGAACGGTATTTCGCCGAGCTCATCCCCGAGGTGCTGCCGATCGAGCCGGTGGTCGCGCTCGTGAAGCAGTTCCACGGCACGGCGCCCATGGCCGTCGCCAGCGGCGGGCACCGCGAGATCGTCATCAAGACACTCGACGCCCTCGGGCTCACCCAATACTTCGACACGATCGTCGGCATGGAGGATGTCGAGCACGGCAAACCCGCGCCGGACCCGTTTCTGGAAGCCGCCCGCCGGCTCGGCGTGGATCCCGAAGCCTGCCTCGTCTTCGAGGACAGTCCGACCGGCATCAAGGCGGCCATCGCCGCCGGCATGAAATACGTGCTCGTGCCCACTCCGGCGATCGCCGCGACGATCACTCCGCCGCCAGCGGCCTGACCCGGCCGGCCGTCGCCAAAGGCCGGCGGATGTTGTAAATTGCCGGCGTGGAAGCGTTGCTCCTCCAGCAACTCGCCGTCTCGTTCGGTCTGGGCTTTTTGCTCGGACTCGAGCGCCAGCGCTCGGACTCGTCGATCGCGGGCATCCGCACCTTTCCCTTCATTTCCGTCCTCGGCACCGTCTGCGCCCAAATGGCCCACACCTTCGGGGGATGGATCGTCGGCGCGGGCCTGCTGGCGCTGGCGGCCGTGGTCATGTTCGCAAATTTCGCGAAGCTCAAGGCGGGTCCGCCCGATGCCGGCATGACCACCGAGGTTGCCGCCCTCTTGCTCTACGCCGTGGGCGTGCTCGCCGGCATGGATCACCTCGCCGTCGCGACCGTGGTCGGCGGAATGATGTTTGTGCTTCTGCATCTCAAGCAGCCCCTGCATCGCCTCGCCGCCGCCGTCGGCGAGCGCGACATGCGGGCGATCGTGCAGTTTGTCGTCCTCAGCCTCATCATTCTGCCGGTATTGCCTCACGAGGACTACGGGCCCTACGGCGTTTGGAACCCCTTCCATATCTGGCTGATGGTGGTGCTGATTGTCGGCATCAGCCTGAGTGGTTACATGGCCTACAAATTCCTGGGCGCGCGGACCGGCTCGTTGCTGGGCGGAGCGATCGGTGGATTGATTTCCAGCACGGCGACGACGGTAAGTTTCGCGCGGCGAGCGAGTTCCCAAGCCACCGTCGTCCCCCTGGCAGCGGTCGTCATCATGGTCGCCTCGTGCACCGCCCTCGCCCGGGTGCTGATGGAGATCGCCATCGTCTCACCCGCGCTTTTTCCCGTCATCGCGCCGCCCATTGCCGTGCTCTTCGCGGTGGCGATCGCCATCGCCGGGAGCCTGTATTTTCTGGTCCGGAAACAGAGCGCACCTCTTCCCGAGCAGCAGAACCCCGCCGAACTCAAGGCCGCTCTCATCTTCGGAGGTCTTTACGCCCTGGTCCTCCTGGCCGTCGGGGTCGCGAAGAATCACTTTGGGCCGCCGGGCCTCTTTGCGGTGGGCTTCATTTCCGGCCTCACGGACATGGACGCCATCACGCTTTCCATAGCCCAACTGGCGGGAGAGGGCAAGGCTGACCCGGCCACCGTTTGGCGGACGATCCTGATCGCGGCGCTGGCAAACTTTTTCTTCAAATTTGCGATCGTCGCCGCGGTGGGCTCGCGAATGCTCGCCCGGCGCATCGGCGTGGCCTTCGGAGGTGTGGTCGCCGCCGGCGGATTCATCCTCTGGGTCTGGCCCGGATGATTCGCGCTTGCCAGCGGTTCGATCCCTTTCATCTTCAGCAGGAACTTGATGGCCGGATTTCTCAACGTTGCCGCATACCAATTCGCCCGCCTCGACGGCCTGAAGCCGCTTCGCGAGCGTCTGCTCGCTCACTGCAGGGCAGCGGGACTCAAGGGGACGATCCTGCTCAGCCCGGAAGGCATCAATCTCTTCGTTGCCGGCGGACGGGCCGAGATCGACGGTCTCATGACGGAGCTGCAGGCGATTCCCGGGCTTGCCGGCCTCGCGCCCAAGTTCAGCGAGAGCGCGGACCAGCCATTCAACCGCATGCTCGTGCGGATCAAACGGGAAATCATCGCGTTCGGCGTGGAGGGGATCGACCCGGTCGCGCGCCCGTCGCCGAAACTGCCCGCCGCCACCCTCAAGCAATGGCTCGACGAAGGCCGGCCCGTCACGCTGCTCGACACCCGCAACGACTACGAGGTGAAGCTCGGCACCTTCCGCGGCGCCCGCACGCTGGGCATCGATCATTTCCGCGAATTTCCCGCCGCCACGAAGACGCTGCCCGCATCGCTCAAGGACGAACCCGTGGTGATGTTCTGCACCGGCGGCATCCGCTGCGAGAAGGCCGGGCCGTTCATGGAGCGAGAAGGCTTTCGCCACATTTTCCAGCTCGATGGCGGCATCCTCAAATATTTCGAGGAATGCGGCGGGGCTCACTACGACGGCGAATGCTTTGTCTTCGACCAGCGCGTCGGGGTCGACCCGAGCCTCCGCGAGACGGATTCCGGCCTGTGCTTCGCCTGCCTCGCGCCCCTCACCGCCGAAGATCAGCGCGATCCCCGTTTCCAGCCGCCGCACGCCTGCCCGCATTGTCACAAGGAGCCCGCCAAGAAAATGGCCGAGCTCCTTGCCAGCCGGCAGGAGGCGATCCGCGACGCCACAATGCCCCTGCCCGGCAGCGCGCCCGGTGAGCATCGGCGCCCGGTCCACGTCCCCGCATCATGCGACCGCCTGCCGCTGCTCGACATGCTCACGACTCTTTTCGGCCACATTTCGCGCGAGGAATGGCAGCGCATTTGCGAGACCGGCGCCTGGCGCGATACCGCGGATCGCCCGGTGAGCGCCGACCATATCGTGCGAGCCGGCGAACGCTATGTCCGCTGCACGCCTGGTGTCGTCGAGCCCGACGTCAGCGCCGACATCCGCATTCTTCACGAGGACGAAGCCATCCTCGTCGTGGACAAACCCGCCCCCCTGCCGATGCACCCCGGCGGCCGGTTCGATCGGAATACGCTGCAATCCATTCTCGCGACGGTCTACGCGCCGCAGAATCCTCGCTCCGCCCACCGGCTCGACGCGAACACCACCGGCCTCGTCGTCTTCGGTCGCACCCGTCACTTCACGCGCCTGCTCCAGCACCAGTTCGAGCACGGCTCCGTCGAGAAAACCTATCTCGTGCGGGTGCAGGGCCGGCCGGCCGACGAGGCATTTGCCTGCGCGCTGCCCATCAGCGCCGGACCGGGCGACCTCGGCGCTCGCACGGTCGACGAATCCAACGGCCTGCCCGCTCGCACGGAATTCCGCGTGCGCGAGCATTTCCCCGACGGCACCACCTTGCTCGAGGCCCGGCCACTCACCGGCCGCACGAACCAGATTCGCATTCACCTCTGGCAGCTCGGCCTCCCCGTCTGCGGCGACCCGACGTATTTACGCGGCCACCAGCTCGGCGACACCCAGACCCTTCCGCTCGGCGCCCCGCCACTCGAGCTGCACGCGTGGAGACTCGCCTTCGCGCACCCTCTCACGGCCGAGCGCATCGCCTTCGAGGCGACGCCGCCCGCCTGGGCGCAACCCCCTTTCGCCGCCGTCGCATGAGCCCCCGATCCAGATTCGCCATCGCGCTTCTCTGGATCGTCATCCTCGCCAGCGGGCTTTGCT
>DATCRI010000085.1 GCA_036569045.1 Chthoniobacterales bacterium
CAATCTCCCGGCCAATCTCCCGGCCAATCTCCCGGCCAATCTCCCGGCCAATCTCCCGGCCAATCTCCCGGCCAAGCGAGCGCGCAAGGGCAAGGGCAAGGGCAAGGGCAAGGGCAAGGGCAAGGGCAAGGGCAAGGCGCAGGCAATGGCGAAAGTGGCTCCACGGTTCCGGACTCTCACGAGGCAGGCCTTCGCAAGCTGACTCACCCGGACCGCGTGGACGAAACCACTTTTGGTCCCACGCCTGCTCGCGGCGGCGAGGATCAGGACATCACCGACGACACCGGGCCGCTCACCGCTCGCGCCCGCTCGCCGGAAGCCCGTGAGCATCTGGCCCGCGAGCTTGTCGACAACCTTCGAGAGCTCCTCCTCGAGGCCGGAAATGCCGTCCCCGAAGGCAGCGATACCACCGCCGTGCAGGCCGCGATGAAGGCCACGTATACGCCAAATGCCTCCCGCCCCAGCGAGGCGGCGCAGGCCATCGACCCTCCGCTCGAAGGCCTGCTCACCCTCCTTCGCGAACAGCTCCAGAAAAGCCTCCGCACCTACCAGCTCGACGACCAGGATCTCGAACGCGCCCCTGCCGAATACCGCGCCGCCGTCGCGGATTACTTCGAGCAGCTCTCCCGCGACTACGACCGGGAGCCGAAGGAACCCACCCCCGAGCCCGCACCGCAGCCATGACCGAAACGATCGAATGGCAATTCGGCGGCTGGCTCGGCAGCCTGCCTCCGGTCGCCGCCTGGGCCATCCTCGGCAGCTTCGCCGTCGTCGGCGGCGCGCTCGTCGTCTGGTCCTACCGGCGCACGCTCCGCGCGCTCACCCCCGCCGCACGCTGGGCCCTCACCCTCCTGCGCCTCGCCCTGCTCCTGGCGCTCCTCATCTGCCTGGCGAATCCCGAGCGCGTGCGCGAGATCACCCCTCCCCCGCCGCACCGCCAGCTCGCCGTCGTGGTCGATCGATCTGACAGCATGGCCGCCGCCGATTTCCGCGGCACCACGCGCCTCGCCACGGCCACCCGGCAGTGGAAGCAACACGAGGAGAAAGCCCGCCAGGCCTTCACCGACGTCGCGACCTTCCGCTTCGCCGCCGCGTTCTCCCCCGCCGCAAGTTTCGACGAGGCCGTGAAATCCGCGCAGACCGGGGCCAGCGAGACCCGCCTCTACACGGCGCTCGAGCAGGCGCTTGCCGGCGCACCCGCCGCCATCGTCTGCCTCACCGATGGCCTCGACACCACGAACGCCGAGACCGACAAGCTCGTCGCCCGCGCCCAGCGAGACGGCATTCCGATCTATTTTGCCGCCGGAACGAATCGCATCCGCGGCAGCGAGCGACTGAACATTCGCGAGATCAAGGCCCCGTCCCGCGTGCTGCGTCGCTCGGAGTTCACCGCCAGCGCGCTGATCTCCGTGGACGCCGAAAACGTCCGGGACGTTCCCATCGAACTCTGGAGCGGCGCCACGCGCATCGCCGCGCAAAGCCTGCCCATGCGCCCGGGCCGCAACACCCTCGTCTGGCCGGTAAAGATCACCGCGCCGGAGCCCGGCTCGATGCCGCTCGAGTTCCGCCTCGGGACGAGCGCCAGCCTCCAGTCCGCCAGCTGCACCACGCAGATCGTGGATCGGGAAAAAGTCGACGTGCTCTACTACCAGGGCGCGCTCCAGTGGGGCTACCGCTACCTTTTCACCGCCCTCCAGGGCGATCCCAGCTTCCGGATGGAAAGCATCCTCAACCCCGCGCTCGGCGTCCACCTCACCGCCGGCGCCCGCAATGGAGACACCCTCGTCGACCTTCCGGAATCGGCCGCGGAACTCCGGCGCTTCCAGATCGTCATTCTCGCCCACGTCTTCGCCAATCAACTCTCTCCCGCCCGCCAGAAAGCCCTCGTGGAATACGCCCGCGGCGGTGGCGGCGTGCTGTTCATCGCGCCGGACTCGCAGGCCACGCGGGCCTTTGCCGGCACTGCGCTCGAGGAAATGCTGCCCGTCGCCTTTCTCGATCCCCAGGCGGAAGACGCCACCGCGCGCAGCGTGCGGCGGTTTCAGGATCAGCTCCTCTCCACCTTCGGCGCGACCGACACCGCCGACCCCATCGACGAGCGAGCCGAAGGAGGCGCTCGACAGGACGTTCCGCCGCTCCAGCCCTTCGCTCCGCCCCGCGGAACCTCCCCTTCAGCCGCCGCAAACCTGTTTCGAAACGCCGACGCCGCCAGCCTCCCGAGATTCTCTCTCTCTGCCGACGTTCGCAGCGTCAAACCCGGCGCGGAGATCCTCGCCGTCAAGCCCGACGCCTCGCCGAACGACGCCGCCGTGCCCCTGCTCGTGCGTCAGCAGTTTGGCAACGGTTTTACGGCCGTGCTCGCCACCGATCTGCTGTGGCGCTGGAAGATGTCCCTGCCCAGCAGCAGTCACGCCGTGGAAAAATTCTGGCAGCAGCTTTTGCTGAGCCTGGCCAACACCTCGTCCCGAGAGGGACTTCGACTCAGTAAAGTCACCGACGCACCCGCTCTCGACACCCCGGTTCTGCTCCGGGCGACGGCCCCGTCAACCACTCGCCCTCCGACCGTCGAGGCCATTTCCCCGGAGGGCGGGCGGACTCTCCTCAACCTCGAGGCCGCCGCACCGGGCGAAGACGATGGCTGGAAGACCTCCTTCACCCCGAAGCAGGCCGGCGTCTGGAAAGTCCGCGCGAAGGACGCCTTCGACAACGAGGCCGGTCTCCAGTTCACGGTCTCGACAAAACCCCGCACCACCGAAGCCCTCGACCTCCCGCCGGACCTCGACACCATGCGCCGCATTGCCGCCGCCACCGGCGGGGCCGTGCTCGACGAGACACCCGCTTTCCGCGCCCCCGACGACACCCCCACAATCAAGCCATCCCGCAAGCTCCGTCCCATCTGGCACTCGAGCGGCCTCCTCGCCGCCCTGCTCGGCCTCTACGGCGTGGAGCTGCTTGCGCGACGCTGGTTCCGCCTCCTATGAAATCGCTCGTTCCCACAATCAGTCTCGCGCTATGCCTCGCAACCGCCGGAGCGACGGCCCAGTCGAGCGACGACGGTCTCCGCGGCGAGCGGGTCGGCTGGGCGCGCCTGCAGACTCCCAGCCCGAACTGGTTTCGCCACTCCAGCGGCGACCCGGTGCTCATGCGGTTCCTCCGGAACAACACGAGCCTGAACATCGATCCTGCGTGGTATACGGCCGGCGTCGAGAGCCTCGACGAGATGTGCAAATATCCGCTCCTCTTTTCGCAGGGAATCTTCGTCGTGACCGACCCCCAGGGCCGCTCGAACATCGCGGAATACGTTCGCCGCGGCGGCTTTCTTCTCGTCGACTCGTGCATCAACACGGACATCACGCCGGATCCCGACATCTTTCTCGCCCGGCACATCGCCTGTCTTGCGGCGATCCTGCCGGAGGCCCGCGTCGTGGCCCTTCCGCCCGATCACGCGATCTACCACGCGTATTTTCAGATTCCCGGGGGACGCCCGCCCCACACCTACATGTCGAATGTCTTCAACCCGCAATGGTATAAGCACGGGCTCTACGGCATCATGATCGGCTCGCGCATGGCAGGAATCATCAGCCTCAGCGGGCTCCAATGCGGCTGGGATCGCATGATCGCCCCGCCGAATCACGACGTCGCCTGCATGCGGATGCTCGTGAACATCTACATCTATGCGATGATGCAGGGCGGCTCGTAGAAAGCCGCCGGCGGCGCGCCTACTCCAGCGCAGCGG
>DATCRI010000086.1 GCA_036569045.1 Chthoniobacterales bacterium
GGGAACAAATCCCCGCCTCGACCACGCGGCGAGTCGAAGGCCTCCGCGAAGAGCGTCACCCCATTTTCGACCACGGCCACGCTCCCGCGCGCCGTCGAGCAATCGAAGGCCAGCACCCTCACGCGCCGCGCTCCCACTGAATGCTCCGTCCGTCGCCAACCACCGCAAACCGCAACCGCCAGGCGTCCGCCGGCAGCAGCTCCGGAAAACGGTCGCCCCATTCGATCAGCAGCGTCTCGCCGCCGTCGAGGTAATCGTCCCAGCCAAGCCCCGTGACCTCCGCCGCGTCCTCGAGCCGATACCAGTCGAAATGCACGACCGGCCAGCGCCCGCCGGCGTATTCATGCACGAGCGTAAACGTCGGACTGCTCACCTCGCCCGCATGACCGAGGGCCTCGGCAAATCCCTTCGCGAATTGCGTCTTCCCCGCCCCGAGCGGACCTTCGAGCGAAAGCACCGCTCCCGCCTCCAAAGCCCGGCCGAATCGCGCCCCCAGCGCCTGCGTTTCCTCGGGCGTGGCGCACAGCGCCTCGCCGATGATTTCGGGAACGGGATCGTCCGGTTTTGCGTTTGTCATGCGTCGGCGAATCTAGTTTCTTCGACGCCATGGACTCAACCTCGCTCTGGGCACGTTTTCAGAAGACTTTTCTCCGCTACGAGGACCTTGGCTTTTCGGTCGACATCAGCCGGATGAACTTCCCGGATGATTTCTTCGCGACGATGCAGCCGAAGATCGAGTCCAGCTTCGCCGCGATGATCGAGCTCGAGGCCGGCGCCATTGCAAACCCCGACGAGAACCGCATGGTCGGCCATTACTGGTTGCGCGACGCGAGCCTCGCCCCCACTCCGGAGGTGAAGGCCGAAGTCGAGGTCACCAAGGACGACATCCTCGCCTTCACCAGGGCGATCCACGCCGGCGAGATCGTCGCCGCCAACGGGCAGAAATTCACCGAGCTTCTTTCCATCGGCATCGGCGGCTCGGCGCTCGGACCGGAATTCATTTCCGACGCCCTCTGGGAGCCGTCGAATCCCATCAAGCTCCACTTCTTCGACAACACGGATCCCGACGGCTTCGACAAGGTCTTCGCCCAGATCGGTGACAAGCTCGCGACCACGCTCGTCGTTGTCATTTCCAAGTCCGGCGGCACGAAGGAATCCCGCAACGGCATGCTCGCCGCGCAGGCCACTTTCAAGGAAGCCGGCATCGACTTCGCGAAGCAGTTCGTCGCCGTCACCGGCGTCGGCAGCGAGCTCGACAAGACCGCCGTCGCCGAGGGCTGGCTGCGCCGCTTCCCGATGTTCGACTGGGTCGGCGGACGCACCTCCGTGATGAGCGCCGTGGGCCTCGTTCCGCTCGCGATCCAGGGCATCGACATGCAGGCCCTGCTCGACGGCGCGAAGGCGATGGATGCCAGGACGCGCGTCGCCGACCTCGGCAAGAACGCCGCCATGCAGCTCGCGCTCATGTGGTGGTTCGCCGGCGACGGCCAGGGCAAGAAGGACATGGTCGTCCTCCCCTACAAGGATCGCCTCCTTCTTTTCAGCCGCTACCTCCAGCAGCTCGTGATGGAGTCGCTCGGCAAGGAACTCGACCTCGACGGAAAGATCGTGAACCAGGGCATCGCCGTCTACGGCAACAAGGGCTCCACCGACCAGCACGCCTACGTCCAGCAGCTTCGCGACGGCGTGAACAATTTCTTCGTGACCTTCATCGAGGTCGCCAAATCCGCCGACGCGGGCGAGATCGAGGTCGAGCCCGGCGTGACCAGCGGCGACTACCTGCAGGGCTTCCTTCGCGGCACCCGCAGCGCGCTCCACGGGGGCGGCCGCGACTCCATCACGGTCACCATTCCCAAGGTCGACGCCTTCAACCTCGGCGCGCTCATCGCCCTCTACGAACGCGCCGTCGGATTCTACGGCACGCTCGTGAACATCAATGCCTACCACCAGCCCGGCGTGGAAGCCGGCAAGAAGGCCGCCGCCGAAGTGCTCACCATCCAGGCGAAAGTCGCCGCCTCGCTGAAGGCCGCCGCTGGCGCCGCCAGGACCGCGGACGAACTCGCCGCCGCCACCGGCGCCGATGCCGAGACGATCTTCCACAGCGCGCATCACCTCGCGGTGAACCACGCCGGATTTACCGCCACGCCCGGCGCCACCCCGGCCGCGGACACCTTCGCTTTCGTCGCATGAAACGTCTCGCCGCGCTGTTGCTGACCGCGGCCGTGCTTTGCGGCGTCGCCGCGTGCGACAATCCGCAGAAAGCCGTCGACCAGCTTCGCCAGGAGATCGCCGCCTACAAGGCGAACCCGACCGACGACGCGCAGGCAAAGATCGAGGCCGATCTCGCCGCCCTCGATACGCAGATCGAGCAGCTCGCCGCGAAGGGGAAGACCACGGAAGCGGCCGGCTACCGCGCCACCGCCGAAAACCTTCGCGCCGATTACCGCGCCGCCCGGATGGTTCGCGCCATGAAGGATGCGCAATCCGCGATCCAGGGTTTCGGCGAGGCCTTCAAGGAAGCCGGCCAGAGCATCGGCGACGCCTTCCGCAACCCGGAGAAGAAAGACTCCCAATGAGATCCGCTCCCCGGCGCCTCTCGCAAAGATACGAAACCGCCGCCGCCGGCGCCATCGTGGCCGGCGTCGCCAGCATGGGGGTTCTCGCCATCGGGGCCTTCGCCGTGGGCGCCGTCGCCATCGGCGCAGTCGCCGTGGGGCGCTTTGCCATTGGTCGCCTCGTCATCCGCAGCCTCCGCGTCAAGCGCCTCGAAGTGGACAAACTCATCATCCACGAGACCGGCGACCGATAGCAGAGGACGCCAAATTGGCCGCCGACGCTACTCCACGGTGAACCACTGGACCTCGACGCGGCGTTTCTGGTCGGAGGAGTCGCCCACGGGTTCCTCCCAGCCACGCCCGACGACCTCGATGCGGGCGGGCGCAATTTTCTCCCGCTCGACGAGGAGGCGTTGAATTTCCGCCGCGCGATTCTTGCTCAGCTCCATCGCCTTGAGAGCCATCTTCCGCACGAAAGCCTCCCCGCCCTGCCGGCGAAATTCCGGGACCATGGCATCGTCCACGTGCCCACGCAGGAGCACCGTCGAGCCGGGCGAGACCTGCAGCAGTTTGCGAATGTCGTCCAGTCGCTCGAAGTTCTTCGTCTCGTTCAGATCGAGCACGGAGGAATTCGGCTCGAAGAAAAATCGAATGTCCTTGCTGAGGAGGGGATTATCTTCCACCGCCGCGAGATTTCCGGACCGGAGCGGCACAATCTCCATCTTCTGGTCGGCATACGCCCCGGATTTTTCCAGCGCCTGCAGCGCCGCGAGGTCCAGGAAACGGCTGGCGTCCACGGGATCAGGGATAAGCTGCGGGCCGTAGGCATACACCGCCGACTGGTAGATTCCTCCGTAGCTGCCCGCGGAATCGATCGCGCCGGAGAAGAACGCGAGATCTTCAGGCAGGTTCGAAAAATGCACCTTGTCGAGCTCCTCTCGCGTCTCGGCCGCGGACCAGCCGAAAGCCTTCGCCACGACGGGAATCTGCGCGTCGCGCTGGGTGCGCAGAAGTTGCGCACCATGGATCGTGCCGTCCACGAGACCGGCAACGATCGCGGGATTGGCCTGCGCGAACGGTTTGTTCACGACGAGGATATCCGCAACGATCAGCAGGTTGCGATTCGTCACGAGCACATCCGCGCGGCCGCCACTGGCCTCGGCGACCTCGGTCGTCTTCGGCGCCCAGGTCACGCAGCCCGCCAGCCGATTGGCGCCGGACTTGATGTCCTCGAGAAACAGGTCGCCGGCAGCGAAGGCATCCTCGCAGTAGATGAGGTTGATTTTTTCGGGGTCCGGCGTCTCGTCGAGACTCGACAGCATCGCGATCCCGATTCCCGCCTCCTGCGCGAGATAACGAATGAAGAAATCGGCCTCGGTGAACTGCGAGGTCGCGATGACCTTCCCCTTCAACCCGTTCACGCGACGGATGTCGGATCGCACCACGACGCCATCCGCCCCGCGCGAAAACCCAATCTGCACCGGCACGACGACGTTGAACTGCCGCCCGTAGACCGCGAGCACATCCACCGTCGTCGCCGAGGCCGCCATCTTGCCGGCATTCAGCGCGCTCCAGCTCTCCTCCTCGCTCAACGCGATCCGCACCTTGAAGCCGTGCTTTTTGAAAAAATACGAGTTCTCGTTCGGCGCCAGCCCGCCATTGGCGGCAATCAACCCCGCATACCCGGCATACTCGCTCAGTTCGATGTCGATGATGTTGTCCTTCGGCAGGTAGGGTGCCGCGGGACCGAGCTTCGGAGCCTCCGCAAGCGCCTCGATCGGGGCCACGGCTTCATCGTTCGCCGTCGCGGTGGGATTCGCCACGGTCGGCGTCGAGGAAGTCACGGTCGGCGCTGGCCCGGGGGCCGGCGCAGACGCTCGTTCGCGAAGCACGAAAAATCCCCCGAGGATAAGCCCCGCAACGAGCAGGAGGCTGAGAATGACGCCGAGCGGAGTGAGAGCGGGCTTGTCGGATTTCATGACTTTATGGGGATGATGTTGATGACCAGGGAGCTTCGATTTCGGGGCTGAAAACACTTTGCTGCTCGGAGATCCACCGGCGGGTTTCATCGAGTTCCCCGGCCACCCGGTCGATCTGGGAACCGATGCTTTCCGGACTGGTCGCCAGCCTCACCTCGTCGCCGATCAGCGCCACCTGCTCCTCGATGCGAGCGAGTTCGGAATCGGAGAAGGCCAGTCGGCCCGTGCCCTCCGCGAGCGCTCCGCGCCGCCGCTCCAGAATCTCGACCTGCCCGAGCAGGCTGCGGCGATGCTCTTCGCCGAGCCCCGGATCACCGGCTTGTGCGCGCAGCTTCTCGATTCGTTTGCCCAAGGATGCCGGGTTCACGTTGCTCTCCTGGAGCAGACGTTCCATGGCGGCCTGCGTCGTCAGCAAATGGAGATGCAGCGCGAGCAGACGGTCGAGGCCATCGCGTTGCAGGCGCCCGATGGCCGAGTCTTCGTCCATGCGCTGCTCACGCAGGATGGCGTCGCATTTCGCGCGCAGATCGAGAAAGCGCTGTCGTCGCGACTCGTCGAGTTGAGCGATGGCCGACCGCAGCCGCGACTCCTCGCTTTCCTCCGACGCCGCGCGCAATCGCGCATCGATCACCGCGCGAAATCGCGGCAGATGCGCCAGCCCCAGCAGGTAGGCAACCTCCAACCCTGCGCCAATCAGCCAGAATCCCGGATTGAGCAATCCAACCACCACGATGCCCGCCACCCCGATCCAGTTTGGCGGAATCGGCATGCCGAGCGGCCGCGCATTGAACGCCGCAACGACGTAGTCCTTCAGGCTCGCATTCATGGGGCTCCGGCTCCCGCGCGAAACACCTCGGGCACGAAAGCAGCATCCGTCGCCTCCGCGACCGCGAGGCCGATCTGAAATTTCATGATCTCCTCCGCCACGGGCGGCTGGTAGTCCGCCAGAGAAGTCGCGAGCGCCGCCTCCAGCGTCTCCCCGCCGGCATGAACCTGCCGATAGAGCTTCAGCGCGAGCGCCTCCGCCGCCCCGGGCGTCAGCCACGTCGGAACATCCGCCTCGAATTTCGAGAACCAGTCCTCGGCGATCGCCAGATCGACACGCCGGGCAAGCGCACGCAGCAGCGCAAAGCTCTCGCGCTTCGTCGCGGTCGGAAAGATCGGAATCTTCACATCCAGGCGCCCGGGGCGCTTGAGGTCGACCTCGATGAGGTCGGGCCGGCTCGACGCGAGGATCCACACGATGCGCCCGCGGTTGCGACGATCACTCATCTCCTGCGCAAACATCGAATAAACGCGCCCGGAGAGGCCCGCATCATTGCTGCCGGAATCGCGCCGGCCAAGCGTCTGGTCCGCCTCGTCCACGAAGACAAAACAGCGCCCCACCGACCGCAGCAGCCGGAAGAGCCGCTCGAGATTTCCTTCCGTGCTGCCCACCCAGCGATCCCGAAAATTGCCGAGCTTGATGACCGGCACGCCAGCCTCGCCCGCAAGGCACTCGACCGCGTAGGTCTTGCCCGTGCCGACGGGGCCGCAAAACAGGTAACCCATCGGCATGGCCCGCAGGTCGCCGCGGTTCCAGAGCTCGAGGTCCTGACGCAGCCACTTCTTGAGAGCCGGCTGTCCCTCGAAATCCTCCAGCGTGCGAGATGGCTCGATGAACTCGATGAGATCGCCGCCCTCCGATTCGATGAGCGCCTTTTTGATTCCCGCGATGTCGCCCGGCACCAGCGGGGCCTGCTGCCGTCGGCGGATTTTCAACAGACGCCGGATGGCTTTCACCGAGGCTCCGGTCAACTGCTCCGCCAGCGTCGTCTCCCGTCCCCGGAAGTCGCCAAGTGTCACGTCATCCGCGGCCTCCCGCAGGATCTGCGCAATCATTCCGGCATCGGGCAGCGGAACCTGAATCGCCGCGGCATCGGGATTGTCCGCGAGAAGCGGGTGCAATTCGCTGAGATTCTCGCTCACCAGAAAGGTCGCGACGGGAGCGGCGCGGAGAGCCTCTTCGCGCGACCAGTCGCGCATGACGAGAGCGATCGCGTTCAGCTCGTGGTTCAACGCGTGCGGCGACGCGGGCGCGAGCAGGTTCGCCGATTGCACGAGCACCGCGACCTGAGGCCCCTTCTGGCCGAGCGCTCCGAGGTTCGCCACGTAGCGCAGATAATGCGTGATCGTCTCGATGGCCAGGCGGGGAATCTTGCGCCCCTCGAGATTCTCGATCGCTCCTCGCCATTTGGAAAACGTCTCTCCGCCCTTCAGCACCCGCAGGCCGTTGCCGAGATCGTAGGCCAGCACGACCTCGAAGCCCGGCAACAGAGCCCCGAGCAAAAAGTCCTCGAGTCCGCCGGAAGGTCGCCCGTCTTCGAGCGGGAACTCGTCGGCGACATTGCCACAGAGCAAAAACTGATTTGCGGCTTCGCTTTTGTAGAGCAGGGCGAGTTCCGCCGCCCAGCTCGGCAGTTCCCCCTTCTCCGGGGCGCTCGATGGCGAGGATTCGCTCTTCACGCGCGGCGTTTAACCCATCGTGCGCTCCGCTTCGGGGGCGGATCCGTCCGGTTCCGGCGAAGTGCCGAGCGAAATGCCTTCCTTCGCCGCGAAGTCGGCCAGCGCCTGATCGGCCAGCGCCTTCTGCTCCGCTTCCTTGATCTGAATGTCGCCCATGTCGATGGAATCCTTCGCCACGCGCGCGCGTCCGGAGGCAACCTGCCGCTCCTCCTCGACCATCTCGTGCAGCCGATTGAGCGTGTCACCCGCGCCGCCGATCGCCCCGATCATTCCCGACGCCATCTCGTTCATCTCGGCGGTGGCACGCTTGATCTTCAGATCCGTGAGCGCGTATTTCAGCGATTCGATCTTGTCCCGCGCAGCCTTCACCGCAACATCCCGCGCCTTCAGCAGATCCTGATAGGTCTTCTCCGCAGCCTCCAGCTGCTGGCGATTTTCCGCAAGTTGCGCACTGACCGTCTGCAGGCGCAGCGCGTATTGCCCGGCGGCGTCGCGATTGCCGGCTTTCAGGTTCGCTCCCGCCTTCGCGCGAAGATCCCTTTCCTCGCCTTCGAGTTTCTTCACCTGCGTCATCAGGCGCTCGCACAGCCCGGCGTGGGAGGCCAGCCCCTGATTGTAATTCGCGATCTGCTTGCGCAAATTCTCCTTTTCCACCTCGAGGAGCGCTTCGGGATTGGCCTTCTCCAGACCGGACACAAACAATCCAAGAAATCCGCGGAAGAGGTTGGCAATGCGGGTGAACATTCCGGATTGATTAGCCGATCCCGCCCATCTTGACAATGCACGCTTCAGCGCCCGAGCTGCTCACGCGAGACTTCGCCGAAGTAGATTCCACGCGGCTCCCGGCGCCACCAGTCGTGAGTTTCCCGGCTTTCGACGAATGTCGTGAAGCGATAGTTGTCGAGGCGGGCTCGCACGTAGCGCGGCGGCTTTCCCCCAAACGGATCTCCCGCGAGCAATGCCAGCACCTCCGGCCGGCCCTCGAGCAGACGCGCGACAAATGGCCCCATCCATGGCGCTGACGAGACGTCCTGCATTGCGGCGAACCACATCTGCCAGTCGAGGCGCGGCAAATAGGGGCCGGTGAACGGCGGCCGGCGCCCCAGCGGTCCCGGCTTGAACCTGAAGACGTAGGGCCGCCATTCCACCCCGTCTTCGCTGCCCTCGATCGTGATCTCTGGCCGATCGGTCGTCATCACCGCGAAGAGCCCGTAGCCATTGACGCTGCGGAACGGCGCCACCCAGTCCCGCGCTCGCGCCAGCGGTTCGAGCACCCTCGGCATCGTTCGAAAAGCCTGAGCCAGCGGCACCAGACTCAAAGCCAGATAGGCAGCCGCGAAGGGAAGAAGGACCCATCGTGGCCAACCCACCTGAGCCGTTGCCCGCGAAGCGTCTCGCAGCGGGCGAGGCCACCCGGCATCGTCCACCAGCAGCAGCACGAGTGCCGCCACGAGCACGTTGAAAAATCCGTAGTTGCCCGTCAGCTCGATGAGAATCTGCAGCCCGAGAATTCCCGCCGCGGCAATCAGCCGCGGCCGCCGCGGGAGGAACATGAGGAACGGAAACCCCAGCTCGATCGCGAGCACGCCGGCGGATGACAGGCACTGAAACCACGCCGGCGCCTGCGCAGCGAGCCACGAGATCGGATTCGGAAGCGGCTGCGTGAAATAATGAAAATCCAGCGCCGTCAACCCGGCCCACGTCGGGTCGCCGCTCGAGAGCTTCACGACGCCCGAGGAGAACATCACCCGGAATAGCAGCCAGCCGAGCAGGAAATGCGCGAGCCGGCCCGGCCGACGAAACGTCAGATTCGGTCGCCACGCCCACGGCGCGACAAGGATCGCCAGCAGCCCCGTCTCGAGCAGCAACGCGTCCCATTGAAAGGCGTAGAAATCCTGCCCCGCGACGACGAGCGAAAGATACGCCACCCACGCCCCGGCCAGCGCCAGCGGCTGGGCAATGCCGAGAACAACGAGCGCCGCGCAGCCGATTCCCACGCCGACGAGAGCGAACACCATTCCGTCACTCGCATTCAGCCACAGCACGGTCGGCCATCGCCACCAGGCCTCCGAGCCAAACACCTGCGCCACCTGCGGCAAGACTTCCCGAATCGGCAGGATGCCGTGCTCGCCAATCAATCCCCTCGCCTGCACGCCGAAGGAAAAGAACGCCACCGCGTAGATCAATCCCAGCAGGCGCAGAAAAAGCGTTGTCGCCACGCCGTAGGTCGGCGGCGTGACATCCCGCCCCCACAGCAGGCGTGTGGCCCGCGAGAATATCCCGCGATTGCGGGCGACAAAGCCATACGCAGCATCCGCTCCCCCGCGGAGCCCCGGAACTCGGCCCAAGGCCCATACGATCGTCCGCGCCAGCCGGGAGGCCGTCGCGAGCGACCGGAACACCGCCTCCGCCGCCTCGTAGCGTCGGCCATCGCAATCGATGAACTGCACCGACCTTGCGAAGGCCTCCGCCGGAACGTCGGGAAACTCGGACGCCGCCTGTTGCGACGAGCGATACTCCACGCGGTCACCCGTCGTGGCGCGCCACCGCTCGATCCATAGGGTGCAAAACCGGCAATCGCCGTCGTAAATCATCAGCGGGCTGTCGCGCTTCATTTCGAAATTATCTTACGCCGGGGATTTCCTCGACTACAGTCCGCGCATGTCGTTTTTGGACAAACTCGAAAAGCCGCTCGGCTCGCTCGCCGTTCCCGGGCTCATCCGTTACATCGTCGCGCTCAACGCCCTCGTCTTTCTCCTCGTCACGCTCAACCCGCCTTACCTCGGTCTGCTCACGCTCGATCGGCAGGCCATTCTCGATGGCCAGGTGTGGCGCCTGCTCAGCTGGATCTTCATTCCAAACACCTTCAGTTTCCTCTGGGTGCTCTTCTACCTGATGTTCACCTGGTGGATGGGCGACCTCATCGAAAGCACCTGGGGCACGTTCCGGTTGAATGTCTACTACGTTGTCGGCTACCTCGGCTGCACGGCCTCCGCCCTGATTTTCGGCCAGTCTCTCGGCAACATCGCGCTCAACAGCTCGCTCCTCTTCGCCGCCGGCACGCTGGCGCCCGAATTGCAGATCATGCTCTTCGGCGTCATTCCCCTCCGGTTGAAGTGGGTCGCCATGATCAGCGCGGTCCTGCTTCTCGTCGGCGTCGTTACCGCGGACTGGGGCGCGCGCTTCGCGGTTCTCGTCGCGTTCAGCAACTACTTCCTGTTTTTCGGCCCCACCTTCTTTCGGCAGATTTCCACCAACCGCGAAAACGCCAGCCGCCGCGAAAAATTCGAGAGCGCCAAACTTCCGGAAACCGAAAGCCTCCACCGCTGCGAAGTCTGCGGCCGCACGGAGCGCTCGAATCCCGAACTCGACTTCCGCGTGTCGGCGGACGGCCACGAATACTGCACCGCCCACCTGCCCCGGCGGACGGACTAAGCCAGCCAGCTCGCGATCGGCGTCTTCTCCGGGATGGCGCCAATCACCGTCATCGTGATGTTTTCCGGCCGCAGCGATTGGCGAGCGACGCGTTGAACATCCTCGGCCGTCGTCGCCCGCAGTCGCGCGTGCGGCACCTCGGCATCTTCGACCCTTCCGTAAAATACCGTGGCATAGCCAATGCGCGAATTCTGCGCTCCCGTTCGCTCGAGCGACATGCGGCTCGAGCCGATCGCGTATTCCTTGGCTCGATCCAGTTCGGTCTTTCGGATCGGTTCCTCACGCAGACGCCGAAACTCCCGGCTAAGCAGGCTGAGTGCTTTCTCGAGATTCCGGGCATCGAGCCCGATGTAGAAATTGAGCACGCCTGTGTCTTCGTATTGGCTGACGTTCGAGCTCACCGAGTAGCAGAGCCCGCGCTTCTCACGGAGCTCCTGGAAAAGTCGCGAGCTCACGTTGCCCGCCAGCAGGACGTTCAGCAGCGACGTCGCGTAGCGATCCTCACTGTGCAGCGCGCAGCACGGCACTGCAAAGGCGACATGGACCTGCTGCGTATCGCGCTCGATGATGCGGATGTGGCTTTTCGAGAGCTCGGGTGCGGCCTTCGCGCGGCTGCGGCGACCTTTCGGCATCGGCCCGAGGAGCTTTTCCACGCGGGCCAGCACGTCCTCGTGTCGCACGGCGCCCGCCGCGCTCACCACGGTATTGCCGGTGTGATAGTGGGCGCCGCGATAGCCGAGCAGGTCTTCACGCTGAAGGGTGCTGATGCTTTCGAGCGTGCCGGTGAGCGGGCGACCGAGGGCGTGACTTGGCCAGAGTTCCTCCCACAGAAGTTCCTGCACGAGCTCGGACGGCTCGTCCTGATACATCTGAATCTCCTCCGCGATCACCGCGCGCTCGCGGCGAATGTCGGGACCGGCGAAACGCGGCTCGAGCACCATGTCGCAGAGCACGCTGCTGAGCTTGTCGAAATGGTCCGCAGGCGCCGCGCCATAGTAGACGGTGTGGTCGTGCGTCGTCGTCGCGTTGAGGTAGCCGCCCACGGCCTCGACTTCCTGCCCGATCTGCCGCGCCGTCCGCCGGCGCGTGCCCTTGAAGAGCATGTGCTCGATGAAATGCGAAATTCCGGTCAGCCGCGCCGGCTCGTGCCTCCCCCCGACCGCCGCCCAGATGCCAAAGGTCGCGGATTGCGCATGCGGCATCTCACACGTCACGACGCGGAGGCCATTGGAAAGTTTCGATAACTGAATGCTCACGTAAAACTGGTCGCCGCGCGGGACTGGAGGATGAATTCCGCCACCGCCACGTCGCGGGGAAAAGTCACTTTAAAGTTCCAATCGCAATTCTCCACCAGAAAGACTTTTCCGCCCATTCGGCGGAGAGCCGAAGTTTCATCCGTCACGCTCGCACCCGAGGCTCGCACGCCTTCCATCGCGCGTCGCAGATCCGGGAGGCGAAACACCTGCGGCGTCTGCATGCGCCACAGGCCCTCTCGCTCCACGACCTCCGCGCAATTCCCGAGGTCATCCGCGCGCTGCAGCGTATCGATCACCGGCTCGGCCGCGGTCGCCGCACCGTGCGCCACGGCCGCTTCGAAACACCGCGTGATCAGCTCCGGCGTGATGAGTGGCCGCGCGGCATCATGCACCGCGACGAACTCCGCATCCGCCCCGAGAGCCTCGAGCCCGTTCCAGACGGACTCCTGACGCGACGCGCCGCCGGCCACGATTGTCGTCACCTTTCCCGCATCCTTCAATACGGCGCGCACCTCCGCCTCGCGCTCCCGCGCACAGACGATCACGATCTCCCGCACCGCCGCGCAGATCTGGAACGCCCGCACCGCGTGCCGGATCAGGGGCTCGCCGGCGATCGGCGTGAGAATCTTGTCGAAGCCCATCCGGCGGCTGGAGCCCGCGGCAACGAGCACCGCCGAGAGGTTCGGCGCTGGCAACGTCCCGCCCATGTCAGGCGAGCGACTGCTGCACCGCGGCGCTCAGCGTCCTGCCATCCACGCGGCCGGCCGCCTTCGCGCTGGCGATCTTCATCACCGCCCCCAGTTCTTTCTTCGAAGTCGCGCCCGCTTCAGCGATCGCCTCACGCACCAGGGCCGCGAGTTCATCGGCACCGAGAGCCTGCGGCAAATAGGTCGAGAGAACGGCGATCTCCGCCTTCTCCTTGTCCGCAAGTTCGGTGCGCCCCGCCTTTTCGAAACTCTCGATCGAGTCCTGGCGCTTCTTCACCTCCTTGCGAATCACCGCGCTCGCCTCGGGATCGTCGAGCACCGTGCCGGCGCCGCCCTTCTCGATGGCGGCATTCATCAACGCGGACTTCAACATCCGCAGCACGCCGAGCTTCGCCGCTTCCTTCGCGCGCATCGCATCCTTGATGTCGCTATCGATCTGACTTTGTAAAGACATGTCTCGAGCCTAAAGGGGGAAGACAGAATTTACAGAATTAACGGAACCGGGGGAATCGGCTTCCCGTGTTCGCCGCGAAAAAGTAATCCTGTAAATTCCGTTAATTCTGTCAAAAGCCACGATGTCCGTTCGCACCCGCTTCGCTCCCTCGCCCACCGGCTACCTTCACGTCGGCGGCGCCCGCACCGCCCTGTTCAACTGGCTCTTCGCCCGCAAGCATGGCGGCACCTTCGTCCTGCGCGTCGAGGATACCGACGCCGCGCGCAATACCGCCGATGCCTACGAAGTCATCTACCAGGGCCTGCGCTGGCTCGGCCTCCAGTGGGACGAAGGCCCGCAGATCGGCGGCGACTTTGGCCCGTATTTCCAGAGCGAGCGAAATTCCATTTACGAGAAACACTTCGCCACGCTCGACGCGAAGGGCCTGCTCTACGAAGACGGCGGCGCCATTCGCTTCCGCTCCCCGCGCAAGACCGTCACCGTCGAGGACCTCGTCTGCGGCAGGATCGCCTTCGACATGTCGAACCCGATGACGCATCCGGACATGACGATCCGTCGCCCCGACGGATCGTGGATTTTCCATTTCGTCAACGTCGTCGACGACATCGAGATGCAGCTCAGCCACGTCATCCGAGGTGAAGATCACCTCTCGAACACGCCGAAGCACGTGGAACTCTACGAGGCGCTCGACGCGAAGCCCCCGCAGTTCGCCCACATTCCGCTCATCCTCAATCACGAGGGCAAGAAGCTGAGCAAGCGCGATGGCGGCTCCAGCATCACGTATTTCATCGATGGCGGTTATGCGCCCGAGGCCGTGGCGAACTACATTTCGCTCCTCGGCTGGTCGCCCAAGGACAACCGCGAATTCCTCAGCGTCGACGAAATCAGGGACCTCTTCTCGCTCGAGAACATCAACCGCCGCAGTGCAATCTTCGATCTCGACAAATGTTTCTGGCTCAATGGCCAGCACCTTTTGAACATGAGCCTCGAGCGCTTCATCGAGCTCGCGATTCCCTTCCTCGACAAGGCGGGCGTCGCCTACGGCAGCCCGGAGGCGCTCGCTCCCGTGCTCGCCATCGTGAAGCCAAAGGTCAAGCACCTCTCCGACATTCCCGACTGGATCGGCTACTTCTTCACCGACGACTACGCCTACGATCCCGCCGCCGTCGACAAGGCGCTCCGCAAGCCCGGCGCGCTCGATCGCCTCGCCCAGCTTCGCGACGCCTACGCCGGCGTGACCGACTGGACGCACCCCGCGCTCGAAGCCTCGCTCAAGGAAACCGCCGAAAAGCTCGGCGCGAAGAATGGCGAATTCATCCATCCCGCGCGCGTCGCCGTGAGCGGCCGCGCCGTCGGCCCCGGCCTCTACGAAATGCTCGAAGTCCTCGGCCAGGCTCGCGTTCTCGCCCGCTTCGACGCCACGATTGCCCGCTTTCAGGCATGAGCGAAGTCTTCGCCGCATCCGATCTGCTTGCCGGTGGCGAGGTCTTCCGCGGCCTCACCCCGCCCGCGCGCCTCTCGGTCTTTGGCGATCCCGTCGCGCATTCCAAGTCACCTGCGTTTCACAACGCCGCGTTACGCGCCGCTGGCATCGACGCCCAATACGTTCGGATTCACGTCCGCCCCGAGGACGCCGTTGCCGCCTTTCGCGCCCTGCCCGCCGCCGGATTTCTCGGCACGAATGTCACGCTTCCCCACAAGGCCACGGCGCTCGCGACCGTGAACGAAGCCGACGACTACGCCCGGAAATCCGGCGCGGTGAATACCGTGCTCGTCCAGGGCGAGCACCTTCACGGCTTCAATACCGATGGCCCCGGTTTCGTGCGGGCGATCCGCGAGGAATTCTCCACCGACGTGCGCGACCTGCGCATCATGCTCCTCGGCGCGGGTGGCGGCGCCGGCCGCGCGATCGCCGTTCAGTGCGCCTTCGAGGGCTGCGAGCGTCTCGTGCTCGTCAACCGCACCGTCGAGAAAGCCCGCGATCTCGCCGCGGAACTCGCTCCTTACTTTCGTTCCGATCGGCTCGTCGGCCCGGTGGATCGCCTCGTCGCAATCCCGCACGACCTCGCGGCGATTCGCACGCAACTCGAGCACGTCGACCTCGTCGTCAACGCGAGTTCCATCGGCATGCGGCACGCCGACCCGGCGCTCATTCCCGCGTCACTGCTCACCGCCAACCTCATGGTTTACGACGCCGTCTACTCCACCGGAAAAACCCGGCTCGTCCTCGATGCGGAATCCAGCGGCGCCCGGGCGGCCGGCGGACTCTCGATGCTCCTGCACCAGGGCGCCCTCAGCTTCGAGATCTGGTTCAACCGTCCCGCACCGCTCGCGGCGATGAGGGCCGCCCTGCTCAAGGCTTAGCCCAGCACCTCGCGCGCCTGGGCGACGTCACTCGCGATCTGCGCCTTGAGCGCTTCGAGGCCGGAGAACTTCTGCTCGCCTCGCAGAAACCGGATGAAATCGACGTCCAAATCGCGGCCGTAAAGATCCCCGGTGAACTCGAAAAGGTGCACCTCGAGTTTCCTCTCGGCGTCCCCGCCGGTGACCGTCGGCCGATATCCGATATTCGCCACCCCCTTCCACGTGCGGCCGTCGAGGGCGACGCGCACGGCGTAAACTCCGTCCGGCGGAAATTGTTCGTTATGAGCGCGCAGGTTCGCGGTAGGAAATCCGATCTCGCGTCCCAGCCTTGCTCCCGCCTCGACCGTTCCGAGAATCGTGTAATCGCGACCGAGCAGGCGCCGGGCAGCGGCGAGATCCCCGCGCTCGACGGCCTCGCGGATCCGCGTGCTACTCACCGTCCCGCCGTCCATCTGCACGGCGCCCACCTCCGCAACCGAGAAATCGAGTTCCCCGCCAAGGGCTCGGAGCAGAGCCACGTTGCCGCTGCGTTTCGCTCCGAACGCCCAGTTCTCGCCGACGCAAATCTGCCGCAAAGGCCGGGCCGCCGCCGCGAGCCCACGAATGAAAACCTCCGGCGGTTGCGCCGCGAAATCGAGATCGAACGGCACGACGAGCAGGTAGGGAAAGCCCTCCGCCTCGATCAGGCGGGCCTTGTGCGCAGCCGAGGTCAGCAAGCGCGGAGCGTGCCCGGGCCGGAGCACCCGCAGGGGATGCGGCTCGAAAGTGAGCGCCACGGGCGTGCCGTCGACGGACTTCGCGTCCTCCAGCGCGCGACGGAGCACGGCCTGATGACCGAGATGAATCCCGTCGAAGACGCCAATCGAAAGAACGACCGGACCGCGCAGGCGGCTGAGTTCCCCGATGGACCGCAGGATCTCCATTCCGCTACGCCCCGCGCAACCGCGACACGTCCGGCAGACTCAGCACGCGCTCGACGATCTGCTCGCGCGGCAGCGTTTTGAGCTCGTCGATCGTGATCGCGCCGTCGACCGTGAACCGGCCCGATTTCGTGCGACGCAGCGCGCGCAAATGCGCCCCGCAGCCGATTTCCTGCCCGATGTCGTGCGAATACGTGCGCACGTAGAACCCCTTGCTGCACACGACGCGGAAATCGATTTCCGGCAGGCGCAGCGCCAGGATCTGGTGTGCGTAGACATGCACGAAGCGCGGCTCGCGCTCCACCGTCTTGCCCTGCCTGGCGAGCTTGTAGAGAGGCACGCCATCTTTCTTGATCGCGCTCACCATCGGCGGCGTCTGGTAGAAATCGCCGTGAAATTTCGCGAAGGCCGCATCGATCTCGGAGGCACTCAGCTCGGGAACGGGCCTCGTCTCGGTGATCTCGCCGTCGGAATCCTGGCTATCCGTCACCTCGCCCAGTTTGAGCGTGCCGGCATATTCCTTATCCTCGCTCATGAGGAGATCCTGGATCTTCGTGCCACGGCCGATCGTGATCAGCAACAGTCCCGTTGCCAGCGGATCGAGCGTGCCGCAATGGCCGACCTTCTTCGTGCCGAGCGACCGCCGGACAATCCCGACGACGTCGTGGGAAGTCATCCCGGCCGCCTTGTCGACGCAGAGAACGCCGTCAATCGATTCGTCCGACTTCATCACACAACACCTTCAAAAATTTTTCCTCCGCGTCCTTCAATGGACCCGCCATGCGAGCGCCGGACGCGAGGGCATGACCGCCGCCACCGAAGACGCCGCAGACTTTGCAGACATCGACCCGCGGATCCTTCGAGCGGGAACTCACGCGAACCTTGCCGCCCTCGAGTTCCTCGAAAAATACGGCTGCGACGACGGAGTCCACCGAGCGCAGGTGATCGATGATGCCTTCGTTGTCCTCGGGCAGCACCCCGAGCCGCGCGACGTCATCCTGCGTGAGCGAGAAGCTCACCACGCGGCCGTCTTCACTGAACTTCGCGTCGTTCAACGCATGGCGCAGCAGTTCGAGCCGGCGACGCGGCTGGCTGTCATACATCGCCTGCGAAAGCGCACCGACATTGACTCCGGCCTCGATCAACTCCGCGCCCACGCGGTAGGTCGTCGCGGTGGTGCTGGGATATTGGAACGAGCCCGTGTCCGTCGAAATGGCTGCAAAGAGATTGGCCGCAATCGCGGGGGTGATTTCCGCGCCGATCTCCTTGAGAAATTCGAAGACGATCTGTCCCGTCGCCGGGGAACTGCTGTCGATGTAATTCACCGCGCCGTAGCGACCATTGCTGATGTGGTGGTCGATGTTGACGAAGAGCGCAGGCTCCTCGATGGCGTCGAGCACCGTGCCGAGGCGATTCTTCACCGAGGTGTCGAGCGCGACGAATGCGTCGAACTTCCGGCCGGCGCCCTCGGGTTTCGAGACGAGGTCGGCCTCGGGCAGATAGCGAAACTTGTCGAGCATGCCGTCCTCGTTCCAGGCGGTGACTTCCTTGCCCAGGCTTTTCAACCAGAGGGCGAAGGCGATGGTGGAGCCGAGGGCGTCGCCATCGGGCCGCAGGTGGCTGGCGACCAGCACGGTGCGCGCCGGTTCCAGGGCGGCGGCGATTTCCCTAAACGTGGGGTTCTTCATCAGAGGGTTTGGCGGGCTGGTCGGGAATGAGGCCAAGCTCATTCATGATCGAGATCACGCGGGTGCCGCGCTCGAGAGCCTCGTCGAGTTTGAAATTCAGATGCGGGGTGTGCTTCATCACGATCCGCTTGGCGAGCTCGCTCTGGAGCATCGCCCGGCTTTTCGTGAGGGTTTCGATCGCCTCGCGGCGCTGGTTGTCGTTCCCGATCACCCCCATGAAAACATGCGCCTGCTTGAGGTCGGGCGTGATGTCCACGCCGCTCACGGTCACGAGCGGCGAGGAAAACTTCAGCTCGCGCCCCATGATGACACCAAGCTCGCGCTTGAGCACTTCGCAGACTCGTTCGAGGCGATATTTCATAAGGAAACTTTCATCACGGACCGCCCGGATGGCACGGATAAATTCATCCGGGCGCCTCCGGGAGCCGCGTGGATTCTGGATCAGAGCGTCTGCGCGAACTTCTCGAGAGTGTAGGCCTCGATAATGTCGCCGACCTCGTAGTCGTTGAAATCGCCAAGCTTGATGCCGCATTCGAGGCCGGCACGCACTTCCTTGACCTCGTCCTGGAAGCGGCGAAGCGTCGCGAGGCCGCCGTCGTAGATCGGCTGGCGCTTGCGGAGCACGCGGGCGCGGGCGTTGCGCGGGATGCGGCCGTCGAGCACGACGCAACCGCCGACCTTGCCCTTGGTCAGGTCGAACACCTGTTTGACCTCGGCATGTCCGACAATGCTCTCGCGCGTCTCCGGATCGAGCAGACCCGCCATGGCTTCCTTCACCTGGTCGAGCAATTCGTAGATGATGCTGTAGAGCTTGATCTGCACGCCCTCCCGCTTCGCCGCAGGCGAGGCGCTCGCCTCGACCTTGACGCCAAAGCCGATGATGACGGCATCCGAGGCACTCGCGAGAAGCACGTCGGACTCCGTGATCGGACCGACCGCGGAATGGAGAATCTCGAGCGTGATCTTCTTGCTCTTGATCTCGCCGAGCGAGTTGACGAGGGCTTCCAGCGAGCCCTGCACATCGGCCTTGAGCACGATCTGGAAACTCTTCTTCTGCTCGGCGGCAAGGGTCTCGAACAGATTTTCGAGGCGGGTGCGCTTCGGCGCCGTGAGCTTCTGCGTGCGCAGGGCTTCGAGACGCTCTTCGCTGAGCGTGCGAGCGTCGCGTTCGCTGGCCATGACGACGAGTTCGTCACCGGCGTGGGGCAATCCGCTGAAGCCGAGCACGTTCACGGGCGTGGCCGGGCCGGCTTCCTTCACGGGCTTGCCGAGATCGTTGATGAGCTGCTTGACCTTGCCGCCGTAGTTACCGCAGATGAACGCCTGCCCGACCTTGAGCGTGCCGGTATTCACGATGACGGTGGCGGTCGGACCGCGACCGGCCTCGACCTGCGCCTCGATGACCGTGCAACGCGCGTCGTCGCCGGGATTCGCCTTCAGTTCGAGCACTTCGGCCTGAAGCATCATGTTCTCGAGCAGGTTATCGATACCGATGCCCTTGGTCGCAGAAACCTCGCAGCAAATCGTGTCGCCGCCCCAGTCTTCGGGAACGAGGCCCTGCTCCTGGAGCTGGGCTTTCACGCGATCGACGTTCGCCCCGGGCAGATCGACCTTGTTGATCGCGACCATGATCGTCACTTTCGCGGCCTTGGCGTGATTGATTGCCTCGATCGTCTGAGGCATGAGGCCGTCATCCGCCGCCACGACGAGCACGACGATGTCCGTCACGTTCGCGCCGCGGGCGCGCATCGACGTGAAGGCCGCGTGGCCCGGCGTGTCGAGGAAGGTGATGCTACTGTCGCCGTGCTTCACGCTGTAGGCGCCGATATGCTGAGTGATGCCCCCCGCTTCGCCGGCCGCCACGCGGGCTTTGCGGATCGCGTCGAGCAGGGACGTTTTGCCGTGGTCGACGTGCCCCATCATCGTGATGATTGGCGGACGGAGCTGAAGTTCGGCCGGCTTGACCTGCGCAGCCGCCTTCTTCGGCGGCTCGACGACGACAGGCTTCATCGTATGAACGCCCTCGCCCGTCTTGCGCTTCTCGCGCTCGAAAATGGCGCCGTGCTTTTCGCAGACCTTCGCGGCGACATCCGGCTCGATCGACTGATTGATCGACGCGAAAATGTTCAGTTCCATCAGGTCGGCGATCAGCTGGAACGGTTTGAGTTCCAGATGCGTCGCGAGATCCTTGACGATGATCGGAGGCTTGATGTGGATGACCTTGCGGGTGTCGACAGGCTCCTCCGCGACGGGCTCGGGAACGGCCTCGACGGCGGCCGGGGCCACCTCGGCAACCGGCTGAGGCGCCGGCTCCTCGACCTTCGGCGCAGGCGCCGAGATCTTGCTGATCGGAGGGAGAAAGGACTTGGTCTTGCGTTCGCCGTCAGCGTCAGTCGCCCGAACTTTTTTGACCTTGGGCTCGATCAACGAGAGCGCCTCCGCCGGCGGCTTGGGCGGAACGGGCGCGGCCGCCGGCTCAGCGGAGACGGAGGGTTTGGAGCGGGCGGACGAGGATCCCCCCGCCGGACCGCGGGACTTGGCGGCCGACTTCGATTCGGTCTTGGAGTTGCTGACTTTGGATGGCATTGAAATTCGACTGGAGCGGCCGCGTTCTCATGACGCGGACTAGGCTACGGCGCTGGGGCCGGCGGCGTGGGCCTTGGCGGCCTCGAGGATACGCTCGGCGGTCTCGAGATCGCACTCGAGCACGCCTGCGATATCGTCCGCTCCGCAGAGCACGATCACTTCGATGGCGTTCATTCCGCTCTTGGTGAGCAGGTCGGCCTGCTCCTGGTTGATGCCGAGCTGGTCGGCGAGCGAGTGAGCGGCGTGAGCCTTCTGATTTTCAAAGGCCTCTTCCTTGCTCTTGTCCTCGTTGATATCGATGTCCCACCCGGTGAGCTTCGCGGTGAGGCGGGCGTTCTGACCACGGCGGCCAATCGCCTGAGAAAGTTCGTCCTTGCTGACGGTCACGGCGATCTTCTTGTTCGCGGTGTCGAGCGTGATGCTGTGAATTTTTGCGGGCTTGAGGGCCTCCTTCACGAGTTCCTGCGGATCCGCATGCCAGCGAATGATGTCCACCTTCTCGTTGTTGAGCTCGCGGACGATATTCTTCACGCGAGCCCCGCGCATGCCGACGCACGCGCCGACAGGATCGACCTTGTCGTCGGAGCTGTGAACCGCGACCTTGGTGCGCGCCCCGGCCTCGCGGGCGATCGCCTTGAGTTCCACGGTGCGATCACCGATTTCACTGACCTCGACCTCGAACAGGCGACGGACGAAATTCGGATGGCTGCGAGACAGAATGATCTCCGGGCCGCGGGCGCCGTTGGCGACCTCGACGACGTAGGCGCGGATGCGATCGCCGACGCTGTATTCCTCGGTCGGAACGCGCTCACGCGAAGGCATCGTCGCCTCGAAACGGCCGAGGTCGATGATCACGTCGGAACGCTCGAAACGGCGCACCGTTCCGCTCACGATCTCGCCGGCGCGATCCTTGAACTCCTCGTAGATCATGTCCTTCTCGATCTGACGAATGCGCTGCATGATCGCCTGGCGGGCAGTCTGCGCGGCAATCCGGCCGAAATCCTTCGGCGTCACTTCGATCTCGATCTCATCGCCGATCTGCACATCCGGATTCACCTGGCGAGCCTTGGCCAGCGTGATCTCGTCATGCATGTTCGTGACCTTCTCCACGACCAGAGGCTTCGCAAACGCGCGGATGTCGCCGGTCTTGGAATTGATGTCGATGCGCAACTCACGCGCCATGGAGAACGTCTTTTTCGACGCAGTCAGCAGGGCGCCGGAAATGGCCTCGACGAGGACGTCGCGGCTGATTCCTCTTTCGCGCTCGAGGTAATCGAGCATGGTGAGCATTTCGGCGTTCATACGGAATTGATGTAAAGTCGTGGGAAAGTCGGAGCCTTGCGGCGGAACTGGAAACTATGCAGGACAGAAACAGATCGGTCAAGTCCGCTTGACCGCACGCGCCGGGCCCCGTAGGCAGAGCGATTCGTCCGATGACCCGATCCCAGCGCGCCACCGAACTCGTCCGTCGACTCCCGGAAATCTATCCCGGCGCGCACTGCGAACTCACGTTCACGAACCCGCTGGAACTCCTCGTCGCCACAATCCTCTCCGCCCAGTGCACGGACAAGCGGGTCAACCTGGTCACCCCTGCCCTCTTCGCCCGTTGCCGCTCGGCTGCCGATTTCGCGGCCATTCCCCTCGAGGATCTCGAGGCCCTGATTCGGAGCACCGGATTTTATCGCAACAAGGCGCTCTCGATTCGGGGAGCCGCCTCCGCGATCGTCGAAAAACACGCCGGAAAGGTTCCCCGCACCATGCAGGAACTCATCGCCCTCCCCGGCGTCGGTCGAAAAACCGCCAACGTCGTGCTGGGCAACGCCTTCGGGATCAACGACGGCGTGGTCGTCGATACCCATGTCGGCCGGCTGTCGCGTCGGCTCGGCCTCACGAGGGAAACCGATGCCGTGAAAGTGGAGACGCAGCTGGTGCGCCTCATCCCGCGCGCGGTGTGGACCGATTTCAGCCACTGGCTGATCTTCCACGGCCGGCGGCGCTGCACCGCCCGGAACCCGGACTGCGCCGCCTGTGAACTCTCCGACCTCTGCCCCAGCGCCTTTCGCGTTTAGCGCTTAAGAAAGACGCGTCAGGATTTCGGGACGGACTTCTTGATCCAGTCGATCATCGCCTCCGGGCCACCCGGAAGATAACCGACATGGCGGGCGATCTCTTTGCCGCGCCCATCGATCAGGACCAACGTAGGAAATCCCTCGACGCCAAATTTTGCAGCGAGTTCCTCATTCTGCTTTTTCACCGAGGCCGCCTGGGCCTTCCCCTGCGGAAAATCCACTTCGAGCAAAACGAGGTTATCCTTCGCAAATGCGGCGAATTCCGACTTGGAAAAAGTGTCTTCTCCCAGGCGGATGCACCATGTGCACCAGTCCGAGCCCGTGAAATCCGCAAGAATGGGCTTGTTCGCGGCCTTGGCCTCTTTCAGGGCCGCTTGGTAGTCGGTCGACCAACTCGCTCCTTCGGCTGCCTGAACGGCTCCCGTGACGGTGAAAATGGCGAGAGCGGCGAGGAGGGAGAGTGAGCGTTTCATCATGCGCCGTTGGACATCCTCGCTGGCGCCGACGTTCAATCTGCGCCCGTCAGGCGGCCATACGGCCAAAGGTTGCCAGGTCGATTGCCGGCGACACATCGGCGTTGAGCTGACTCACCGCTTCCGTCCGGGCGAACCGCAGCGCGGCCACATACGCGATCATTGCCGCGTTGTCCGTGCGCAACTCGCGTGGCGCCAGCTGCACGGTCAATCCCACCTGATCGGCCCGAGTCTGCATCATTTCCTGAAGGCGTCGATTGGAACTTACCCCGCCACTCAACGCGACCACCTTGCGCCCGCTTTCGAGCGCCGCCGTCACGGTTTTTTCGACCAGCACGTCGAGCACCGCCGATTGGAAGGACGCGCACACATCGGGTAGCGAAACCGACTCGCGGTCGAGGAGATACCGCACCGCCGTTTTCAGGCCGCTGAAACTGAATCGAAAGTCTCCGGAATGCAGCATGCCCCGGGGAAGATCGTAGCGGGTCGCGTCTCCATCGCGCGCAAGTCGCTCGATTTCCACCCCGCCCGGATATCCAAGTCCGAGCAATTTCGCGACCTTGTCGAAAGCCTCGCCGGCCGCGTCGTCGAGCGTCGTGCCCAGCACTCGGCAATCGCCGAATCCCGCCACATCGACCAGAAGAGTATGCCCCCCGCTCACGACCAGCCCGAGATGGGGCGGCACTTCCTCCTCACCAAAGAATGGCGAGAACAAATGGCCCTCGACGTGATTGATCGCCAGAAACGGCCGATTCCGACCGATCGCCAGCGCTTTCGCGTGCGCCATTCCCACGAGAAGCGCCGTGGGCAATCCGGGTCCGGACGTCGCCGCAAACGCGTCGATCTCCTCGATACCAACGCCCGCCCGGTCGAGCGCCCCACGCACAATTTCCGGCAACGCGGCGAGATGATTGCGCGAGGCCACCTCGGGCACGACTCCGCCATATTGCGCGTGCAGCGAGGCCTGCGACCACACCTCGCTCGCGAGGAGCTCATCCCTGCCCCGCAACACGGCGGCCGCCGTCTCGTCGCACGACGTTTCGATCGCAAGAATCAAAGCCATCCGGATCAGCCCTTGTTCGGAGAGCCCGTGGCGCGGCCCGTGTAGAGCAGCACGCCCGTCAGCGCGTCGACCGCGCGATCCAGCTGCGGATCCTGCACGCGGTTCTTGTCCTGCGCCACCCCGGGCATGTCCTTGCGGCGGCGGCTTTGGTAAAGCTGCGCCTCTTCCTCGAGCGTCAGCGCGCACCGAATGTCGGGCGTCACGCCATGCTCGTGAATCGGCCGTCGGCTCGGCGTGAAATACTTCGCCGTCGTGAATCGCATCGCCGAGCCATCCGGCAACGACACCACGCTCTGCACCGAGCCTTTGCCAAACGTCGTTTCCCCGACGAGAATGGCGCGGCGCAGGTCCTTGAGGGCTCCCGCCACGATTTCCGAGCCACTCGCACTGGAGCCATTGATGAGGATCGCGAGCGGGTATTTCCGCGGGCCGCCCTTCACCTCGCGCGTTGTGTATTCGCGCGCCGGCGAGCGCCCCTCGGTCGAGACGACCTTCGTATTCGGCGGCAAAAATTCCGAGCATACATCCACCGCGCTGCCGAGCAGCCCGCCGGGATTGAACCGCAGATCCAGCACCAGCGCCTCCATGCCCTGCTTTTCGAGCTTCCCGAGAGCGGCGTCGAGTTCCGCTGCGGTCGGCTCGTTGAACTGCGTCAGCCGCAGGTAGCCAATCTTGCGCGCGCTGCCGCTGGTCGACGGCAGGATCATCGCATCGACGACGCTCGGCACCTTGATCACCGCGCGAGCGATCGTGAATTCCTTCAGCTCATTCGTCACGGGCCTCGAAATCGTCAGCGTCACTTTTTCGCCCGCCTCGCCGCGCAGCATGTCCACCGCGTCCGACATCGACATGCGGTCGGTCGCCGTGCCGTTGATCTTTCGAATCTGGTCGCCGGGCTGCAACCCCGCTTCGAAGCCCGGCGTGCCCTCGGCGACGCCGATGAGCGTCAGCAGGCCATCCTTCGTCGTCACGGTTACACCAAGTCCGCCAAACTCGCTCTTCGTATCCTCCTGCATCCCCTTGAAGTCCCGGGGATCCATGAAGGCGCTGTGCGGATCGAGCTCCGACAACATTCCCCGCAGCGCGCTGTAGGTGAGCTCGCGAAACGAGATCTTCTTGTCGTTCACGTAATCCTGCCGGATCAGCTGCATCGCCCGCGCGAGCACGTGCATGTTTTCGTAGGGAGAATCCTCGCCGCTCTTCGGGTCCGCCCCCAGCGGCTGCTCCGCGGAATCGTCCTGCGCGTGCAAAATTCCCGGTCCCCAACCGACGACCAGTCCGCACAGAATCGCGACAAATGCCTGCTTCATGGCCGGAAACTAGCACAAACCGCCGGCCGCGAAAGCGCCGCGTAGGTATCGAGAATCCCGGCGTCGGGCTCCTTCGCGGGATCGTAGACGGAAGCAATTTCCGCCAGCACCGCCGCAGCCACGAGATCACGATCCCATGTCCTCCCGCCCTCGATCGCCAGCGAAGTCGCACTGGTTTGCAATTCCAGCGGAAAATCGCCGGCCGCGTGGTTCACGTTGATCCCGATCCCCACCCCGACGAACACCTCCCGCCCCGTGCGCGCCTCGCTCAGGATTCCCGCCAGCTTTCGCCCCGCGCAGAACACGTCGTTCGGCGCCTTGAGCCGAATTTCGAGCCCCGTGTGCGCCGCGAGCGCGCGCACCGTTGCCACCGCGATCAACGGAGTCATTTGCGCGAGATTCGCGACCGGCCAGCGCGGCCGCAACAACAGCGAAAACCAAAGCCCGAGGCCGGGCCGCGAATCCCATCGCCGACCGAACTGCCCCCGCCCGCGCGTCTGCGTCTCGGCAAAGACCGCCAGTCCCTCGGCTTCGCCGCCCTCCGCGGCGCGCAGCACGAGGTCGTTCGTCGACTCCGTTTCGCGAAACACCGACGCCCGCCAGAAGCCTCCCGCAGGCGCGATCCGGTCGCGATCCAGCAGCGCAAAATCCTCAGGCATCAGCAAGCAACTCGAGCGACAGATCGAGCGCCGGCGCCGAGTGAGTCAGCGCGCCGATGGATACGAAATCCACGCCGGTTTCCGCCGCCGCGCGAATATTTTCCAAGGTGATGCCGCCGCTCGCCTCGAGCTGCACCCCGGTCGGCCGCAGGGCCACGGCTTCCCGCATCATCGCGGGCGGCATGTTGTCGAGCAGCACGACATCGATTCCCGGCGTTCTGAAAAATTCGCGCACCTGCTCCAGCGTATCGGCCTCGACTTCGACGCGCAGGCCGGCCGCCTTCGCCGCCGCGATTCCCGCCGCGAGCGCCGGCGCATTGAGACCGCCGGCGAGGTGATTGTCCTTCACCATCACCATGTCGTAGAGCCCCGCGCGGTGATTCGTTCCCCCGCCCGCTCGCACGGCATCCTTCTCGAGCAGGCGGAAGCCCGGCGTCGTCTTGCGCGTATCGAGCAGCCGACAATTCGTGCCCGCAATGGCGTTCGCATACCGCCGCGTCTGCGTCGCAACGCCCGAAAGCCGTTGTAAAAAATTCAATGCCGTGCGCTCGCCGGTAAGGATGGACCCCAGCGAGCCTTCCACTCGCAACACTTCGGAGCCCGGCGCAAGCGCGGCGCCGTCCGCAAGCACGGCCTCCACCAAGAGGGCGGGATCGACGCGTCGGAAGACCTCGCCGGCAACCTCGATACCAGCAAGCACGCCAGCCTGCCTGGCAATGATCCGGGCGCGACCGCGTCGGGCGGAATCCGTAAAATGCCGCACCGTGACGTCGCCCGGTCCGATGTCCTCGCTCAATGCGAGATCGATAAGATCGCTCATGCCATCGGCGCCGGGACTTCCAGCCCGAGCAACTCTCGCTGCCAGCGCATCAGCGCCGGGGAAGCGGGATCGATCGAGGTCGCTTCGAGAGCACCTCTCGAAGCAAGGATCGCCGGATCGATCTGAAGGTCCGCCGCGATGCGATCACGCACCGCCTTGAGTTCATCGAAGCGCTTCAACTGCTCGTTCGTGCGCCGCTTGCCGCGCTTGCGCTCCAGCTTCGGCCACTCCGCCTCCGGCACCTGCAGCGCCAGAGCGAGCGCAACCTCGAAGCTGCGCCGCCGCCGATTCGCCATGCGCGGCGTGGAAAACGGCCGGCCGGAGCTCGCGCAATCCGCCACCCGCAGCAGATCTTCGTTGCCAATCACGTGAAACGGCGGCCGGTCCCACGCGCGCGATTCCGCGTCGCGCCAGAACCACAGCACGCGGAGCACCGACTGCGCCCGCGGGCTCAACCGCGCCGAGCCGGAAATGCGCCACGCATTTTCCTCGTCGCGTTCTCGCACCTCGCGCGAGGCGGCGACCATCCGATCGCGCGATTCGGTGAACCACGCCCAGCGCCCCAGACGATGCAGTTCCGCCTCGATGCGCTCGGCGAGTTCGAGCAGATACCGCGTGTCGTTGATCGCGTAGTCGATCATCTCCGGCGGGAGCGGCCGGCGCGCCCAGTTCGCCTTCTGTGACGATTTCGAAAGCTGCACGCCAAAGTGCTTTTCGACGAGAGCGCCAAGGCCAAGCTGATCCACCCCGCACAGCCGCGACGCGATCATCGTATCGAAAATCTCGCGAGGCTCGAACGTTCCCACGCGGCGCAGCATCCGCAGGTCGTAGTCCGCACCGTGGAAGACCACTCGCTTGTCGGACACCGCGTCGAGCAAAGGCTGCATCGGCACATTGGCGAGCGGATCCACGAGCGCATGCTCGGTCGGCGTGCTGATCTGAATGAGGCAAAGCTTCTCGAAATAGCAGTGCAGGCTGTCCGCCTCCGTATCGAAGGCAATGACGGACAGATCGGTAATGCGGTCGAGAAGTTCCTCGAGGCCGGCGGCGTCGGTAATCAAGGCTCGGCGACAAACTTGTCCTTCGGCGGCAACGGAGGAAGGTGGCGGGCTCGGGGTTCGCGCACCTGGGTGGTGCCATCCGTGGGGGCCGTGACGAAAGGACCGCCCTGCAGCGGCGCGACATCGGTGAAGGCGACATCCGGCACATCGCTTGGGAGACCTTCAAGGGGAAAATCCTTGCGCAGCGGGTAGTGCGGGTAGCCTTCCCACATCAGGATGCGGCGCAGGTCGGGGTGTCCCTTGAAACGAATGCCCATCATGTCGTAGGCCTCGCGCTCATGCCAGTTCGCGGTCGGCCAGAGATCGGAAACGGTGGGCGCCTCGGGTTCTCCCTCGGGCAGACGGTATTTCAGACGCAGGTGCTGGCCGGCGGCCATCGAGTAGAGTTCGTAAACGACCTCCCAGCGCGGCTCGCTTTCGAAATGATCGACCGTCGCGAGGTCGACGAAGTAATCGAAGCCCAGCACGTCACGGCAGAACTGCGAAATCTCGTGAGCCCGCTCCGTCTTGACGGTCAGCGACATCTCGCCGCGGAATTCCTTCTTTTCGAGAATCGCGTCGGCGAACTCCGCCTCGAGCCTGGAAACAACCATTTCCATCGCCTACGCCGCCTCCACGGGTTTCTTGCGCTGATCCGCGATCGCGTGCTCGCCCATGATCTTGTGCTGCAGCTTCATCAGCCCATCGAGCAACGCCTCGGGGCGGGGCGGACACCCGGAAATATAAACATCCACCGGCAACAGGTGGTCGATGCCCTGCAAGACCGCGTAACTGCGATACATGCCGCCACTGGAGGCGCAGGCCCCCATCGCGATGCACCATTTCGGCTCGGGCATCTGATCCCAGATCCGTTTCACCGCGTAGGCCATCTTGTAGGTCACCGTGCCCGCGACGATCATCACATCGGACTGCCGGGGCGAAAAGCGCATCACTTCGGCGCCAAACCGGGAAATATCGAACCGCGCGGACGAAGCCGCCATCAGCTCGATCGCACAGCAGGCCAGCCCCATCGGCATGGGCCACAAAGAGTTGCCGCGCATCCAGTTGATCGCCGCATCGAGCCGGGTGAAAATGACGTTTCCCTCAACCTTCGAATCGTAGGCAAGCGGGCTGGTCACATTGCTCATATGCGGAGGCTATTTGACCCGATCGACGAAGCAAGGTGGAAGTTGCCGCCAGCCGACTCTCACTGCGGAATGATGAGAGTCTGCCCGACTTTCAGGTTCACCCCGCCGTTCAGCTGATTTTGATTCGCATCCGCAATATCCTTGTAACGCTGCGAATTCTTGTAAAACCGCCGGGCGATGCTCGCGAGCGTGTCGCCCTTCTGGACCACATAGGTCCGCGTCTCCTTGCCGACGGCCTTCTCCGCTGTCGCTGTCCTCGGAACAGTGGAAAACCCTTTTGCGTCCCGAGGAGCCTTCCCTGCTTCCTTGGCGGTCGGCCGTTTGCGCGCCTCGGTCAGTTCGGCCTGCACCCTGGCAAGCTGCTCCTGGAGGCGAAGATTCTCGTTCTTCAACCGCGCCGCCTCGCGCTTGGTCATGATGCCACTCTCCGCTGCGCCCGCGGCCATCTCGAGCTCGATGCGACTGATGAACTGCGCGACCTCCTTTTTGCTCGCGGCGTCATCCGACATCTTCAGATAGCGGCGAAAATGGTGCAGCGCCGAGATCGGGTCCTTGAGCTTGTCGTCGTAAATCAGGGCAAGGCTGTAGTGGATCCTGGCCGAAGCCGGAGTGCCATCCAGCAGCGACTCGTAGAGTTTGACGGCCCGGGAATAATCGCCGGCCTTCTGGGCTTCACTCGCCTGCTCTTCGACCTTGGCCTTCGCAGCCGGGAGGGAAAACTGATCGCAGGCGGACAATCCCAGCACCAGCGCACCGACGGCCACCGCCGAAAACGAACGAAAAAACGGCATGCTCATGGTATTGCCGAAGGAAATTTCGAAGCGCGAGCGAAAACCGGCCCGACCTTGCTTCCGACCTTTGTCGTTTTACCGGCGGCGGTTGAAATTTGCGGCGACGCGGGCGGCCTCGCGGGATTCGTCCCGCTTTTTCACATCGGCGCGCTTGTCGCCGGCGACCTTGCCCTTCCCCACCCCGATCTCGACCTTCACGCGGCCGGACTTCCAATAGAGCCGAAGTGGAATGAGCGTCCGGCCGCTGACGTTGGACTCGCTGAAAAGCTGCTCGATCTCACGACGATGGAGCAACAAACGCCGCTTGCGCTTCGGCTCGTGCTGTTCGTGGCTGGCCCGTTCGTAGGGCTGAATGTCCACGTCGAAGACGTAAGCCTCGTTCTTCTCGATGCGGGCGTAAGAACCCCGCAAATTGACGTGGCCGGCCCGGATGGACTTGACCTCCGTGCCGAGCAACTCCAGCCCGGCTTCGAAGCGGTTCTCGATCTGGAAATCGTGGAACGCCTTCCGGTTGGAGCAAATTTCCGCGGACATCACGCCGGGCACCGCGCGGGCGGCGCGTTAAATCGCGTCGAGTTCGACGGGATCCTGAAACGTGAGCTTGCCGGCGAGGATTTCCGCAAGCGCCACGTCGGCGAAGGTCATGCGAGGCTCGACTTCCACGTGGGGACGAACTCCGCTGCTGAGCTGGCGCACACGGCGCGAGACGACATTGATGAGAACCTGCTTGTTCTCAATGACCTTGTTGGCGTCCTCAAGGAGTGTGTAATTCATAGATAAATGGCGGAGCCGGGAGAGCTGTTCAGTAGATGCTTCGGTGCGGGATCGGTCAAGGCGGATCGTGAAGCCGGGCGGATCGATCGATCCGCCCCGCATCGCGAAAGGCCCTTATTCGGCGGCGGCGGTCGCTTCGTCAGTCGCGAGTTCCTCGCCCACCTGATAGCGGACGAAGCGACGAATGATGATGTTTTCGCCGAGTTCCGCGATCTTGCTGTTCACGTAGTCCTTGATCGTAAGATCGGGATTCTTGATGAACGCCTGCTCGAGAAGGCAGATCGTGCTGTAGAACTTGTCGACCTTACCATCGACGATTTTTTCGACGATGTTGGCCGGCTTGCCCTGAACCTGCGCGCGAAAGATGTCGCGCTCGCGCTCGACGATGGCGGAATCGACCTGCTCGCGGGAGACGCAGGTGGGATTCGCTGCAGCGATGTGAAGCGTGATGTCCTTCACGAACTCGCGGAAGTTTTCGTTCTTGGCGACGAAATCCGTCTCGCAGTTGATTTCGACGAGCACACCGACCTTGCCCTGAAGGTGAATGTAGGAGGCGCAGACGCCTTCCTTCGCGGCGCGACCGGCCTTCTTGGCGTTGCCGGCCATGCCCTTCTTGCGAAGAATTTCATCTGCCTTGACGAGGTCGCCGCCCGCTTCTTCGAGCGCGCGTTTGCAATCCATCATGCCCACGTTGGTTTTGTCGCGGAGCTGCTTGACGAGTGCGGAAGTGATTTCGGCCATGAGTTTTAAAATCGAAAAGTGGGAAGGATGAGGTTTTCAGACGAAGACGCGGACAGAATTCCGGAATTTCGACAATTCCGTAAATTCTGTCCGTAGATCTTCGGGGAGACTACTCCGAGACAGCGGAGAGGTCGGCGTCCTGCGCCTTGGCGCTGACACCACGAGCGCTCGCGATGGCGTCGACGAGCTTCTGCAGGATCACGCGGATCGAGCGAATCGCGTCGTCGTTGCCGGCGATTGGGAAGTTCACGCGCTCGGGATCGCAGTTCGTGTCGACGATCGCGACGATCGGCACACCGAGGCGGTTGGCTTCGGCGACGGCGATCTCCTCGCGATTCGTGTCGATGATGACGAGCGCGTCGGGCAGCTTGTCCATCTCGAGCACGCCTTCGAGATTCTTGCGCATGCGGGAGGCCTCACGCTTGAGCGCGGCCATTTCCTTCTTACCCACGCCGCTGCCGGTCGGGTTCTTTTCGAGTTCGTCGATCTCGCGGAGGCGCTTGACGCTCTTGCGGATGGTCGTGAGGTTCGTGAGCGTGCCGCCGAGCCAGCGCTGGTTCACGTAGAACTGGCCGCTGGCGATCGCCGCTTCCTTGACGGCTTCCTGGGCCTGCTTCTTGCATCCAACGAAGAGAACCTTGCCGCCGCCCTTGACGAGGTTGTGCAGGTAGGTCGTGGCCTCCTCGAGCTGCTCGACGGTCTTGCCGAGATCAATGATGTAGATGCTGTTTTTTTCCTCGAAGATGTAGTCCTTCATCTTCGGGTTCCAGCGTTTGGTCTGGTGGCCGTAGTGGACGCCAGCCTCCAGGAGTTCGGTCATCGTTTCCATTTTGGAAGAGTTGCTAGTTGTCATGCCGGTCAGTGGTTAGATGGCCTCTTGCTCGAGTTCGACGGGTTCCGGTTCGGCGATAGCTTCGCCGAGCGAGACCAGCTCGAACTCACGGTTGGCCGGGAAACCTGTGCCGGCGGGGATCAGGTGGCCCATGATTACGTTTTCTTTGAAACCGCGCAGGCGGTCGGATTTGCCCAGTGTCGCAGCCTCGGTGAGGACACGGGTGGTATCCTGGAACGATGCGGCGGAGATGAAGCTGTCGGTCTCGAGCGAGGCCTTGGTGATACCGAGCAACACGGGGGAAGCCTCGGCGGGCTTGCCGCCCTTCTCGATCACGGTGGCGTTCTCCTGCTCGAAGGCGAGGCGGTCGATCTGATCGCCCCAGAGGAGCGTCGTGTCGCCCGGATCGGTGATCTTCACCTTGCGGAGCATTTGACGGACAATGATTTCGATGTGCTTGTCGTTGATTTCGACACCCTGGAGACGGTAGACCTCCTGCACTTCGTTGAGCAGGTGTTCCTGAAGTTCCTGAGGTCCGCAGATTTCGAGAATCTCGTGTGGGACAACCGGACCTTCCGTCAGCTGCTGGCCCTTCTTCACGAAGTCGCCCTTGAAAGCGATGATGTGCTTGCTGAGCGGGATGAGATGTTCCTCTTCCGCGCCGGTTTCCACATCGCGAACGATGAGACGGCGCTTGCCGCGAACGGTGCCCCCGATGTCAACGACACCGTCGATCTTGGCGATCTCGGCAGCGTCCTTCGGACGACGGGCTTCGAAGAGTTCGGCCACACGCGGCAGACCGCCGGTGATGTCCTTCGTCTTGGCGATCTTACGCGGGGTCTTGGCGAGACGCGTGCCGGCCTGCACCTTGGATTTCTCCTTCACCTCGACGTGAGCGCCAGCAGGAATCGAGTAGCTGGCGAGAACTTCGCCGCTCTTCTCGTCCACGATGACGATCTGCGGATGGAGGTCTTCCTTGTGCTCGATGACGACCGTGCCCATGACGCCCGTGGTCTCGTCGATCTCCTTGCGGATCGTGACGGCCGGAATCATGTCGCGGAATTCGATCTTGCCCGACTTCTCGGTGATGATCGGCACGTTGTAAGGATCCCACTGGATGAATGTGTCGCCCTTGGAGACGTGATCGCCGTCGGCGACCGAGATGACCGAGCCGACCACGACATTGTAGCTCTCGATTTCGCGGCCGTCCTTCGCATGAAGGGTGACGGAGCCGTTCTTGTTCAGGACGATCCACGTGCCATCGAGCGCCTGCACCGTGCGAAGGTCGTTGAACTTCACCTGGGCGTCGTTCTTGGCCTTGATGATCGGCTGCTTGAACGTCTGGCTGGCGGTGCCGCCGACGTGGAAGGTTCGCATCGTGAGCTGCGTGCCGGGTTCGCCGATCGACTGGGCGGCAATGATGCCCACCGCGTCGCCGAGCTTGACGTCGCCGCCAGTCGCGAGATTACGGCCGTAGCAGCGTTTGCACACCCCGCGCTTGGATTCGCAGGTGAGCACGGAACGGATCTTGAGCTGCTCGATGCCGATCTTCTCGATCGCGTAGGACGGAGCCTCGTCGATGATCTGGCCGGCCTTGATGATAATGGAACCGGAAACAGGATCTTTCACCGTTTCGCAGCTGGCGCGGCCGACGATACGGGCCGGCAGCGCGACAACCTCTTCGTCACCTTCGTAGATCGGGCGAACGATGATGCCGTTCACGGTGCCGCAATCGTCTTCGGTGATGATGACGTCCTGCGCAGCGTCGACGAGCTTGCGGGTCAGATAACCCGAGTCCGCCGTCTTGAGCGCGGTGTCGGCGAGACCCTTGCGGGCGCCGTGCGTGGAAATGAAGTATTCGAGCACCGACTGGCCTTCGCGGAAGTTCGAGATAATCGGACGCTCGATGATTTCGCCCGAGGGCTTGGCCATGAGGCCGCGCATGCCGGCAAGCTGCTTGATCTGCGTGCGATTACCGCGAGCACCGGAGTCCACCATGATGAACACCGGGTTCATCTCGGGGCGTCCGTCGTTGTGCTGGAGCGTGCGGAACAGGGCGTTCGCGACTTCTTCACCCGTGTGGGTCCAGACGTCCTGCACCTTATTCTTACGCTCGCCGTCGGTGATGATACCGCGGTGGTATTGCTTCGAAACCTCGGCAATCTCCTTGTAAGCCTTCTCGACGAGACCGGTCTTCTCCTTCGGAATGATCATGTCAGACACACCGATGGAAATGCCCGCACTCGTCGCGGCGCGGAAGCCGGCGATCTTGAGGCGGTCGAGGGTTTCGACGGTCGCGGCCTGGCCGGAGACCTGGTAGCAACGCCAGATGATGTCGGAGAGCTGCTTCTTGCCGCAGACCTTGTTGAAGAAGCCAAGCTGCTTCGGCCAGATCTGGTTGAAGGTCACGCGACCGGCGGTCGTCTCGAGGATGCGCACATTGGCATCGCCGTAGACCGTCTTCACCCCGAAGTCGGGGTTCTTGAAGCGAATCGGGCTGTGGGTCTTGATCGAGCCTTCGCTGAGCGCGAATTCGACTTCCCAGGCCTCCCCGAAGAGCGGGGTGCGACCCGTGTCGGGGATTTCACCCGGACGCGGCATCTGCGTGAGATAGTAGCAACCGAGCGGAATGTCCTGCGAAGGCGTGGTGATCGGCTTGCCGCTCGAGGGCGAGAAGATGTTGTTCGGCGCGAGCATGAGCAGGCGCGCTTCCATCTGGGCCTCGATCGAAAGCGGAACGTGCACGGCCATCTGGTCACCGTCGAAGTCCGCGTTGTAAGCGGTGCAGACGAGCGGGTGAACGCGAATGGCCTCGCCTTCGATCAGGATCGGCTCGAAGGCCTGGATCGAGAGACGGTGCAGGGTCGGCGCGCGGTTCAGGAGGACCGGATGGCCCTTGGTGACCTCGTCGAGAATGTCCCAGACTTCGGGCGTCTGGCGCTCGATGAGCTTCTTGGCGCTGCGCACGGTGTGCACGTAGCCGAGTTCCTTGAGGCGACGAATGATGAACGGCTCGAACAGGACGAGCGCCATCTTCTTCGGAAGACCGCACTGGTTGAGCTTGAGTTCCGGTCCGATGACGATGACCGAACGGCCAGAGTAGTCGACACGCTTGCCGAGAAGGTTCTGGCGGAAGCGGCCGCCCTTGCCCTTGAGCATGTCGCTGAGGGACTTGAGCGGACGATTCGCGGCCCCGGTGACGGCGCGACCGTGACGACCGTTGTCGAAGAGCGCGTCCACGGCTTCCTGAAGCATGCGCTTTTCGTTGCGAATGATGACTTCCGGCGTCTTGAGTTGCAGGAGCGTCTTGAGACGGTTGTTGCGGTTGATGACGCGGCGATAAAGGTCGTTGAGGTCGGACGTCGCGAAACGGCCGCCTTCCAGCGGAACGAGCGGACGCAGATCCGGAGGGATAACCGGCAGCACCTGCAGGATCATCCACTCGGGACGGGTCTTCGAGGTCGCAAAGCCCTGGACGAGCTTGAGGCGCTTGGCGAGCTTCTTCCGGAGCTGCTTGCTCCGCGTCGAGGTCATCGCCTGCTCGATCTCATCGTTGAGGGAGGCCAGATCGAGCTGCTCGAGAAGCTTCTTGATCGCTTCCGCGCCCATGCCGGCGACGAAGTTGTCGCCATACTGATCCTCGGCTTCGCGGAATTCCGCTTCAGTGAGGAGCTGGCACTTCTGGAGCGGGGTGTTGCCCGGATCGATGACGATGTAGTCCTCGTAATAGATCACGCGCTCGAGCTGGCGGCTCGTCATGTCGAGCATGAGGCCGATGCGCGAAGGCATGCACTTGTAAAACCAGATGTGCGAAACCGGAACGGCGAGTTCGATGTGCCCCATGCGCTCGCGGCGCACGCGGGACTGCGTCACTTCGACACCGCAGCGGTCGCAGACGGTGCCCTTGTGCTTGATGCGCTTGTATTTCCCGCAGGAGCACTCCCAGTCGCGGGTCGGACCGAAGATACGCTCGCAGAAAAGGCCGCCCTTCTCCGGCTTGAACGTCCGGTAGTTGATCGTTTCGGGATTCTTGACTTCGCCCTTGGACCACGCGCGGATGGACTCCGGCGAGGCGACGGTAATGCCGACCTCGTCAAATCCCTCCGATTTCTCGAAGGCCGCGCCGGTCAACTCTCTCAAGCTGTTTTGAATCATAGCTATGCTTTTTTCTGATTTGGCGGGCTTTTAGGCTGCGGTGTCCGTGATGGCGAAGGGATCGGTGCCGCCGACTTTGACATCGAGACCGAGGCCCTGCATTTCCTTGATAAGAACGTTGAACGATTCCGGCGTGCCGGCCTGCAGCGAGTTGTCGCCCTTGACGATCGACTCGTAGATGCGCGTGCGGCCCTGGACGTCGTCCGATTTGACCGTGAGCAATTCCTGCAGGGTGTAAGCGGCGCCGTAGGCTTCGAGCGCCCAGACTTCCATTTCGCCGAAGCGCTGGCCGCCGTATTGGGCCTTGCCGCCGAGAGGCTGCTGGGTAACGAGGCTGTAAGGACCGACCGCACGGGCGTGGATCTTGTCCGCCACCAGGTGGCCGAGCTTCAGCATGTAAATGATGCCGACCACGACCTGCTGGTCGAACTTGTCGCCGGTGCGTCCATCATAAAGCGTGGATTTACCGGTTTCGTTGATCCAGGTGTAGCCCTCCACCTTCTGAGCTTCGCGGAGATACTCACGAATCTTCGGTTCGGCGATACCGTCGAACACCGGGGTCGCGACCGAGAAGCCGAGCGCGCGGGCGGCAATACCGAGATGCGTCTCGAGAACCTGACCGACGTTCATTCGGCTCGGCACGCCGAGCGGGTTGAGCACGATGTCGACCGGGGTGCCGTCCGCGAGGAACGGCATGTCCTCCTCAGGCACGATCTTGGCGACCACGCCCTTGTTACCGTGACGACCGGCCATCTTGTCACCGACGGAAAGCTTGCGCTTACTGGCAATGTAGACCTTGACCTGCTTGATGATGCCGGGGTCGACATCATCGCCGCTCTCCACGAGGCCGATTTTCTCTTCCTTCTCGCGGTTGAGTTCCTCGAACTTGTGTTCGAACTGGCCAATGATCTCGCGGATCTTGTTGCGGATCGGGCTCGGGTCGATTTCGACGTGTTCGTAGACGGAGGCGAGCTTGCGGAGCAGCTGCTTCGTGATCTTGCGGTTCGCTGGGATGATGATTTCGCCAGTCTGGGCGTTGACCACGTCGAGCGGGATCTTTTCGCCAAGCAGGACGTTGGAAAGGGCTTCCGTGAGCTGTTCGTGGAGCTCGTCCTCGCGACGCTTGTGATCCTCGAGGATCATCTTCTGCTGCCGTTTGGATTCGGTCGGGGTCATCTTGAGACGCGCGACTTCCTTCTTCGAGGAAACTTTCACGTCCATGACGATGCCGTAGGTGCCCGAGGGAACCGTGAGCGAAGTGTCCTTCACGTCGGCGGCCTTCTCACCGAAGATGGCGCGCAGAAGGCGCTCTTCGGGAGCAAGTTCCGTCTCGGATTTCGGCGTGATCTTGCCGACGAGAATGTCGCCCGGCTTGACTTCCGCACCGATACGAATGACACCGTCCGGACCGAGATTCTGCAACGCTTCCTCGCTGACGTTCGGAATGTCACGGGTGATTTCTTCCGGCCCGAGCTTCGTGTCGCGGGCGCCGATCTCGAATTCGTCGATGTGGATGGACGTGTAGATATCCTCCTTCACGACCTTCTCGGAAATCAGGATCGCGTCCTCGAAGTTGTAACCGTTCCAAGGCATGAACGCGACGAGCACGTTGCGACCGAGGGCGAGTTCGCCATTCTCCGTATTCGGACCGTCGGCGAGCACATCACCCTTCTTGACCTTCTGGCCCTTGGCCACGATCGGCTTCTGGTTGATGCAGGTGCTCGCGTTCGAACGCATGAACTTGCGCAGTTCGTAAACGTAGACGCCGTTCGAAGGGTCGTGCTTGATCTTCTTCTTGCCCTCGGGGAGTTCGCCGTCATTCGTGACGGTGATGTAACTGCCCGTGACCGAGGCGATGATGCCGTCGGATTCGGAGCAGATCACGGCGCGGGAATCGCGGGCCACGCGGCCTTCGATGCCGGTGCCGACGAGCGGCGCGTCCGAAATCAGAAGCGGCACACCCTGGCGCTGCATGTTCGAGCCCATCAGCGCGCGATTCGCATCGTCATGCTCGAGGAACGGGATCAATCCCGCCGCGACGGAGACGAGCTGCTTCGGCGACACGTCCATGTATTGGACCTGATCCGGAGTGGCTTCAACGAAGTCGCCGCGATGGCGCGAGGAAACGGTCTCGCCCGTGAAGGCGCCCTTGGCGTCAACCGGAGCGTTCGCCTGCGCGATGTAAAAATTCTCTTCGCGATCGCCGGTGAGGTATTCGACCTGATCGGTCACCTTGCCGTCGACGACCTTGCGGTAAGGCGTCTCGATGAAACCGAAGTCGTTCACGCGAGCGAACGTCGAAAGCGAGCTGATAAGACCGATGTTCGGGCCTTCCGGCGTCTCGATCGGGCAGATGCGGCCGTAGTGCGAGGGATGCACGTCACGGACCTCGAAGCCGGCACGGTCGCGGGAAAGACCACCAGGTCCAAGAGCCGAGAGACGGCGCTTGTGGGTGAGCTCGGACAGCGGGTTCGTCTGATCCATGAACTGACTCAGCTGCGAGCGACCGAAGAAGTCGCGCACGACGGCGGAAAGGGCCTTCGGATTGATCAGCTTCTGCGGCGTGATGTGCTCGGTGCCCGCATCATAAAGGGTCATGCGTTCACGAACGAGACGCTCGGTGCGGGCAAGGCCCACGCGGCACTGGTTCGCGAGAAGTTCGCCGACGGTGCGGACGCGGCGGCTGCCGAGGTGATCGATATCGTCGACCATGCCCTCGCCACGGCGAAGCTCGAGCAAATACTTCATTGCGGCCACGAAGTCTTCCTTCGTGAGCACACGGATCGCCTGGTCGACCTCGACCTCGAGCTTCTGGTTGATCTTGTGACGGCCCACGCGGCCGAGATCGTAGCGCTTCGGATCGAAGAAGAGGCGCTTGAGCATGTTGCGCGCGTTCTGAACGGTCGGAGGATCGCCAGGGCGCAGCTTGCGGTAGATGTCCTTGAGAGCCTCGTCCTCGTCGTGAGCGGGATCCTTCTTGAGGGACTTGATGACCGTGTCGTCGTTCTTGGTGTCAACGACCTGCACGGAGGTGTGACCGAGGCTCAGGAGCTGGGTGACGGTGGTCTTGTTGAGCGGCTCGAAGGCGCGGGCGACGGTGATTTCCCCGTCAAGAATGTCGGCAATAAGAACCTTGGTCGCGATTTCCTCTTCGTCGAGCTTCTCGGAGAGCTTGAGCGTCTCGATGTCATAGAAGAGACCGATGATGTCGGAGTCGGAGCCGTAACCGAGCGAGCGCAGGAAGGTCGTCGCAAGGAATTTGCGACGGCGCTTGCGACGATCGAGATAAACGTAAAGCAGATCGCTCGTGTCGAACTGAACTTCGAGCCAGGATCCACGGTCGGGAATGATGCGGAAGCTATGGAGCAGCTTGCCATTGAGGTGAACATCCGTCTCGAAACAGATGCCCGGCGAACGGTGCAGCTGACTGACGACCACACGCTCGGCGCCATTGATGACGAACGTGCCCTGCGGCGTCATCAGCGGGATTTCCCCCATGTAGACCTTTTCTTCCTTCGTCGCGTGCTCGTCCTTGTAACGGAACGTGACGTAGAGCGGGGCGCTGAAGGTCTGGCCCTCGCGCTGGGACTCGAGCGCACCCATCTTGGGCTCGCCGAGATCATAGCTCACGAAATCGAGGCTGGCCTTCTCCTCGAAGCCAAAGATCGGGAAAAACTCGCGGAAAACGGCCTGCAGGCCGATATCCTTGCGCTTGGAGGGTTCCACTCCCCGCTGGAAAAATTCGTCGTAGGAATTGATCTGGAGTTCGATCAAATTTGGCGGCTCGATGGCCTCCTTCAACTTCCCGAAATGAAGACGCTTGGACATGGGCAGTGGGTGAACGATTGGAACGATTGGGACGGACTTCCGCCGGGGTCAGACTAACGAGTGCGAGTCGCCGCCAGCGAAAACGACAAAACGCCCGCACGACGAATACCATTCGTCTTTGCGAGGCGGAAACTGGCGGCGGCGCGGAATCGCTGGATCAGAACCTTGGGCAAAAGGGTGAGGGTAGAAAGTAGGACTGCGCCGGACGAAGGGCAATAAATTTCTAGATTTTCTTCGAAAAATTTTATTGTTGGCCCCTTCGTCCGAACGCAGGGATGAATTACTTGATTTCGACGGTGGCGCCGGCGGCTTCGATCTTCTTCTTGATCTCTTCCGCTTCTTCCTTCGTCACGCCTTCCTTGAGGGCCTTCGGAGCGCTTTCGACGAGGGCCTTCGCTTCCGCGAGACCCAGACCGGCGACCGCGGCACGAACTTCCTTGATGACGGCGATCTTGTTCGCGCCGGCACCAGTGAGGATGACGTCAAAGCTGGTCTTCTCTTCCACAGCGGCGGCTTCACCACCACCAGCAGCCGGACCGGCGGCAACCGCGACGGGAGCGGCGGCGCTGACGCCCCACTTCTCTTCGAGCTGCTTAACGAGGTCGGCGATTTCGAGAACGGTAAGACCGCTCAGCTTGTCAACGAGTTCAGATGTATCTGCCATGGTGTTCTTTCTTTGGTGTCGTCGCGCCCCGAAGCCTCAGGGCATTTAAGAATCCGCAGCCGCGAATCCGACGAGGAACCGATTGTGTTTTGTGTTTGGGTGCTCGCAGCGCGTGGCTTCTACGCGATGCGAAAGGGTTACTGGGCGGCGTCGGCCTTGGCCTGGAGGACGCGCGCGAGGCTGGCGCCGGGCTCGTTGAGCACGCGGACGAACCGACTGGCCGGGGCCTGAAGCAGACCAAGGAGGGTGGCCTGAAGGACCTGCTTCGAGGGCAGATCGGCCAGGGCCGCAACCTGGGCGGCGTCGAGAGCGGCGTTATCAAGGACGCCGGCCTTGACGACAGGCTTCTGGAATTCCTTGGCGAAGGTCTTGAGAATCTTCGCGGCGGCGCAGATGTCGGATTCCCCGGTGACGACGGCATTCTGGCCGGCGAGGGACTTGGAGAGGTCGGGCATGCCGAGCTCCTTGGCCGCAATCTTGATGAAGCTGTTCTTGACGACGTTCAGCTTTGCACCGCTACCCGCAAGGCGATTGCGGAGTTCGGCGAAATGCGGAACGGTCATGCCGCTATAATCGGCAACAATGAGGAAGGGCGAACCCTGGAACTTCGAGCGGAGGTCCTCGACGACGGTGGCTTTCTCAGGTCTCATGGAGTGAGTAAATGGTTGATGGTTGAGAGTTGAGAGGCCTTAGTTCTTGAGGAACGGAGCGGCATCGACGGTGAGGCCGGGCGACATGGTGGCGCTGAGCGTGATCGCTTCGACGAAAGCCCCCTTGGCCGTGGCCGGACGGGACTTGATCACCGCAGAGATGACCGCGCTGCCGTTTTCGAGAAGAGCGTCTTCGTTGAAGGAGAATTTTCCGACGGGAACGGCGATGTTTGCGTTCTTGTCGAGCTTGAACTCGACGCGGCCGGCCTTGACTTCCTTGATCGCGGTGGCGGTGTCGTCGGTGACAGTGCCAGTCTTGGGATTCGGCATGAGGCCGCGCGGTCCAAGGACCTTGCCGAGCTTACGCACTTCGGACATCGCGGCGGGCGTGGCGACGGCAACGTCGAAATCCTGGAAACCACCCTGGACCTGCTTGATGAGGTCTTCAAAACCGACGTATTCGGCACCGGCGGCGCGAGCGGCCTCCGCGGCGGAACCCGTGGCGAACACGAGAACGCGCACGGATTTGCCGGAGCCATGCGGCAGCGGACAGGTGCCGCGGACCATCTGGTCGCTCTGCTTGGGATCAACCCCGAGCTTGAAGGAAAGCGTGACCGTCTGGTCGAACTTGGTGGCGGGAAGCGTCTTGAGGAGCTTCACGGCATCCCCGAGCGCGTATTTCTTCTTGGCGTCCACCAACTCAGCGGCGGCGCGGTAACGTTTGCTACGTGTCTTTTGCATGATGTTTTGCAGTGCCAGCGACCTTCACGGTCTCCTGCGGTTATGGGTTTGAAAAAGCTCAGGACTCGACAACTTCGATGCCCATCTGGCGGGCCGTGCCGCAAAGGGTGCGGTAGGCGGCCTCTTCGCTGTTGGCATTCATGTCCGCGATCTTGATCTTCACGATGTCCATGACCTGCTTCTTGGTGAGCGTGGCGACCTTGACCTTGTTCGGCTCCTTGGAACCGGCGGCGATGTTCGCAGCCTTCTTGAGGAGGATGCCGGCGGGCGGGTTCTTCGTGATGAACGTGAAGCTCTTGTCCTTGTAGACCGTGATGACGACGGGAAGGATATCGCCCGACTGCTTCTGCGTGGCAGCATTGAACTCCTTACAGAACGCCATGATGTTCACACCCTGCTGACCGAGGGCAGGACCCACGGGAGGCGCGGGGTTTGCCGAGCCGGCTGGAATCTGGAGCTTGATGGTTGCGACAACTTCTTTGGCCATGATGTAAAAAGGGTGCGCTGGCGGGCAGCGGGAAAAAGAGTTTGGAAAATGCCGGACTTTTCCCGGAAGGTCAAGAGGCTTTTTCGCGGAATTCCAAAAATTCCGGAGGCCGACGATCTAGAGATTTGCCGGCGGGAACCATTGGTAAAGCCAGAAGTAGACGAGGACGCCGGTGAAGGAAACGTAGAGCCACACAGGCATCGTCCACCGTCCCATGCGCCGATGCTTGTCAAACCGGGCCCGCAGGGCCGGGACGACGGTGCAGATGATCATGGGCAAAACGGCGATCGCCAGGACGGTGTGAGTGCCGAGAAGCCAGTAGTAGAAGGTCTTTGGCCAGCCGGGATGCGTAAAGTAGGTGACGTGCCCGGCCTTCAGAAAGTGGTAGGTGAGATAGCAGGCCAGAAAGAGCGTTGAGGTCGCGAGGGCCGTGACCATGCACGCGATGTGAGCGCGCTTACGCTCGTGCCGGATGAACCACCAGCCGGAGGCGATGAAGATCGTGCTGAGGGCGTTGAGCGAGGCGTTGATGGGCGGAAAAACGGAAGGGTCCATGCAGATCGAGAAAGTAATAACGTCTGTCGGGATCACCGGGATGCACGGGCTTCCTGGCGAAGGTTTTCGATGTCCTGAAGGAGATTTGGTAGCAGCGCCGGATCGGCAAGGTCGTGGTAGGCCCGAATCCTGCCCGACTGGTCCACGACGACGAACTTCTGGGAATGGATCGGAGCCCCCTCTCCGTCCTTCGCAAGCGCAAGGAGCATTCCCCTGGTGGAGAACGTCTCGATCGCGGCGGGGTCGCCGGTGAGAAAGAACCATCGCGCGGGGTCCGCGCCAAAGCGTTCGGCGTATTTCTTCAGGACGGCAGGCGAATCGTATTCCGGATCGACGGTCACGCTGACGAGGCGCACGTCATCGGGGCCGACGGCGAGCGCGCGCTGGAGCTCGCTGAGGCGCTCGGTCATCACGGGACACGGGCCGGCGCAACGGGTGAAGATGAAGTCGGTGATCCAGATCTTCCCGGCGAGGTCGGCGCGCTTGACCGGCGCGCCGGTCTGGGCGGTGAAGGCGAAGTCGGGCGCGGTGGCCAGCTCGGGCAGCGGCGGGAGGGCCGGGCGGCGAGCGGTTTTCAATTGCGTCCAGGCGAGCGCGAGCACCGCGGCGCCCGCGGCGAAGGCAATGGCCCAGCCGATGCGGGGAATGCGGGACGGAGTGGACATGCGAAACGGACGGCAAACCCGCTTAACCCCGGTGCGTGGCGACGAGCAACGCGAGCAGGACGGGCAGATAGATGATCGAAGTGAAGAACAACGCGCGGGCGGATTCCCGGGTGCGGACCCGCGCGAACTGGAGGGCGAAGCCCGTGAAGATCGCCCCGCACAGTAGAGATCCGTAGAAATAGAGCTGCGAATTGAGGCCAATGAACGTCGGCGCGACGCTCACGATCACGAGGCAGAGCGAATAGAGGACGGCCTGGCGCGAAGTGGCACGGCCGTCGGAATCATGACTGGTGAGGAAGACGAAGCCGGCGTTTGCGTATTCGTCGCGATACATCCAGGCGATCGCGAGGAAATGCGGCATCTGCCAGAACCAGAGGATCGCGAAGAGGACCCAGCCGGGCAGACTGGCCTGACCGGTGGCGGCGATCCAGCCGATGAGTGGTGGCAGCGCCCCGGGAATCGCACCGACGAGCGTGTTCAGCGAACTCACCCGCTTCATCGGTGTGTAAACGAGGACGTAGATTACGATCGTCGTGAAGGCGAGCACGGCAGCGAGCGAGTCGACCAGCGCGAGGCACGCGACGCCGAAAATCGAGAAGAAGGCCCCGAACATGAGGGCGTCCTTCGGATGCATGCGCCCGGCGGGGAGCGGGCGGGTGCGCGTGCGGCGCATGAGCGCGTCGATGTCGCGTTCCCACCATTGATTGAGCGCGGCCGCTCCCCCGGCGCTGAAGGCCGTTCCGACGAGCGTCGCGGAAAGCGCGACCCACGAGAACGTCTCCCGAGCCTGCCCGAGCAGGTAGCCGACGAGCGTGGTGGCCAGCACGAGCAGCGACAGCCGGGCCTTCACGAGTTCGGCCATATCGCCCAGAAGCGACGGGGCTTCGGCGGTTTCGGTGGTGCTGGCGGCGGACTTCATGGATGCGGGCTACGGGAATCCACCAATCAGGCGGACACGCGGGAATACTCCGGTGCGCCGGAAAATTCGAGCGATTCCTTGGCCGACTCTCCCCGCATGGTGAAAAATCGAAAGGTCAGGAGCACGGACGTGACGAAGGTGAGCGCCCCGAGCGCCATGTGCGCGGTGGCCACGTCGGCGGCTTTGTTCGACCAGATGGTCCAGGCACCCAGAAGAATCTGCACAACGATCACGGTCGCCAGGAGCAGCGTCATGCGGCGCGCTCCGCCAGTCGTGCCCCGGGTGCGCCAGACCAGCGCCGCGACGAGCGTGAAGATCGCCGCGGCGATGAACCGGTGGGCCATCTGCAGCCAGATGAGTTCCGCATTGGTCGGCACCACGTCGAGCGCCGCACGCTTCGCGTTGATGGCCGCGATCGCCGCCGCACTCGTGTCGGGCAGGATTTTTCCATAGGCGAGCGGGAAATCGGGAATCGAGAGGCCGGCGTGCGCGTGACGCATCGTCGCCGCGACGGCGAGCTGGCTGAGCACCGTGACCGACAACGCGAGCGCGAGTGCCCGGGCGCCGCGCGGAGCCAGCTCGAGCGTCCATCGGCCCGCGATGAACGAACGGCTCGTAACGACCGCGACAATCGAGATCAGCACGAGAAGAAGCTGCGCGAGGATGCCGTGCACGATGCCGATCTGCGATTCGTTGAGAATCACGCGCAGGCCGCCAAGCGTGCCCTGCAGGCCGCCAAAACCGAGGGCGCACCAGCCCAACACCCTCACCCAGCGCCGGGGCTCCGCGATCATCAGCCAGACGACGAGCGCGAGGACGAAGCCGCCCACGCAGCTGGCCATCAGCCGGTGCGTGTGCTCGTAGAAAATGGGGCCGACCCACATCGAGACGGGAAAAAGGAACATGTTGTAGCCGAAGGAGGTCGGCCAGTCGGGGACCGCCATGCCGGCATTTCGTGACGTCACCGAGCCCCCGCTGATCACGACGATCCACGTCCAGACCGCGATAAAAACGGCGAACCAATGGAGAAAGCGGCGGGAAAGCGGCAGGTTGTTCATGCTGGACGAGCCGGATGTTTGCACTCGATCCGCCCGGGCGCAACCCTAGGCCTTCGCCATGGCGGCCTCGGTTTCGGCGATCAACTTCGCGTAAGTCTCCGAAGGCCGGTCGCCAAGGTGATCGGTGACGAGACGCTCGGCGTCGTGCGCGTAATCGATCGTAAAGAGCCCGAAACGCGGCGTGTAGCTGCCCCATTCGTAGTTGTCGGTAAGCGACCAGTGCATGTAGCCGATCAGCGGGCAGCCCTCGCGGCGAATCTTGCCGACCTCGTGGATGTGCCGCCGGAGAAATTCGCTGCGCGTGTGCCGGTCGCGCCGCTCGCCGAGGTGGGAATTATCCGGCCGACGCCGATAGGCCATGCCGTTCTCCGCGATGAGCACCGGACGCTGAAACTCCTTCGCGTAATGGGTGCAGAAAAAATGCAGACCCTCGGGCAAGAGGCGCCAGTCCCACCATTTGGCGGTGAGGCTGTCCATCACCCAGGCACGCAGGTTTAGCGGCACGAACTCGAGATCGGAGAATGACGGCGGGCGAAACATGTGCGCCGCGAAGGGATCGTAATAGTCGATCCCGAGGTAATCGAACACCCGCTCGCGCGGCGACGCCGCGAGTTCGCGGAGGAAGGGCTCGAGATTCGCGTTTGTGAACGTGCTCCGCGCAATAGCGTTCAGCACGCGATGAAACTGGCGACCGAGCCAGATGGAGAATCCGCCGCGGAACGGCAGCTTCGCGGCGCGCAAGGCCCGGCGAAACGCCTCCGCCTTGCGCGCGAACAATGGCTCGAGCGCCGGCGCAGGGTGGCCCGGCTTCCATCCCCGCTCGCGCAACATGAGCAGATCGTAGATCGCCTGCTCGCTGTAATACGTGTCGCTGCAGAACGTGTTCGTCGTCACAAGCGGCTCGGCCCAGCCGTTTGCCACGTGCAGATCGTGGATCGCATTGTAGGCACGCACGTGCGCGGCGAGCAGCCGGGAAAGAGCGTCGATGCCGGCCTGCGTGCCCCGTCGTTTTCCGGGGAAGCCGGGCACGAGATACGTGTTCTGGACGAGGATGTTTGGCTCGTTGATCGTGACGTAATAGCGAATCGGCGCGACGGCGTGCGTGGCGACAAGGCGGGCATTGATGCGCTCGACGACGCGTTTCACATAGATCGCGAAGGCGTCGACGGTGCGGTCGAAATGCCAGGCGTCCACGCCCAGCCACGAGGGATGCGTGAAATGCTGGAGCGTGACCACGGGCTCGAGGCCGGCCTGGCGACAGGCGGCGATACGGTCCGCGTAGGCATCGATCGCGACGTCGTCGAACGGCGGGGCGACCTCGAGTTCCTCGAGCAAGGTTGACGGCTGGACGCGAGGCCATTCGATGCCAAGCCGGAAAGCGGTGCATCCCATGCTGCGGGCGCGGGCGAAGTCTTCCTCGTAGCGCGTCCAGAATTCCGCGGCGTGGCCGGTGCGCTGGACGGTGCCGGCGCGCTCGGCCGCCGCCCAGTTGTTCTGCGGCTCGCCGTCGCCATTGTATCCGCCCTCGCTCTGGTAGCCGGACGTCGAGACGCCCCACAGAAATTGTCCGCTCATGTCCCCTGCATTCGTAGCACGGCAGGCAACCACGCGGAGAAAACTTCCTGGCCGCCGCCGCACATCCCCTGGGTCTCCACACCCGCGTCGGCCAGTCGGCGTGCGTTTATCCGATATGGACGATGCCGATCGCCCCCTTTCCGAATCCCCCGAAGTCGGCCTGAGCCGCCGCCGCTTCCTTCACGGCGCGGCGCTCGCCAGCGCTGCGCTTGCAACGCCGACGGTGTTTGCGCAAAGCCCGCCCTCCCCCGGCCCCACGCCGGTCGGCAGTCTCTCAGGCCCGGCGGCCCCGCCTCTTGCGGGGGCCGATCCCCTCGCCCCGCCGGACAAGCAGCCGCCGCATCTCGAGATTCCGATCCCTCACCAGAGACTCGGCTGGGCCATCGTCGGCCTTGGCGAACTCGCCCTCGGTGAGATTCTTCCCGCCTTCGCGAAGAGCCAGAATTCCCGCCTTGCCGGGCTCGTGAGTGGCCACCGAAACAAGGCGAAGAAAATCGCCGACTTCTACAAACTCCCCGAGGCCTCGATCTACGGCTACATGGAGTTCGACCGCATCGCGGAGGACAAGGACATCGACGTCGTCTACATCGCATTGCCGAACTCGATGCACGCCGAGTTCACCATCCGCGCCCTCCAGGCCGGCAAACACGTGCTCTGTGAAAAACCGATGGCCTGCACCGTCGCCGAATGCGAGGCGATGATCGCCGCCGCCCAGACGGCGGGCCGCCAGCTCGGCGTGGCCTACCGCCTGCATTACGAGCCGATGAACCTGGCCGTCATGGACATGTGCCGGCGCAAGGAATTCGGCGAGATCAAGACATTCTCCGCGAGCCATTGCCAGGACGTGAAAGCGCCCAACATTCGTCTCAGCGCTCCGCTCGGCGGCGGTCCCGTCGGCGACCTCGGCATCTATTGCATCAACGCAGCCCGTTACACGATCAACGAGGAGCCGCTCGACGTGATGGCCGTCGCCACGCAGCCGCAGTCCGACTTCCGCTTCCGCGAAGTGCCGGAAAGCGTGAGCTTCCTGCTGCGCTACCCATCCGGCGTGCTCGCCGCGTGCGAGTGTTCCTTCGGCTCGGCCCGGCTTTCCCATTACCAGGTGCTTTGCTCGAAGGGCACGATCTCGATGGACCCTGCATTCTCCTACCGCGGCCTCCGGCTCCGCACGCAGCGCGAACTCTCCGCCGGTCCCGAGGAGAGCCAGCGCTTCCTCGAGCCGGTGGATCAATTCGCCGCCGAGATGGACGCCTTTTCGCGGAGCATTCAGCGCAACGATCCCTTCCCCACCCCGGGCGAAATGGGACTGCGCGACATGCGCATCGTTCTCGCCGTCCTCGAGTCGGCCCGTCTCGGGGGCCAGCCCGTGAAGGTCGCCTGACGATCGGCCCGACCCGGCGGCGATCCTTGGCAAACGCGCACTTGCGCTCCCGCGGCACTTGTCGCACCCTGCCGACCATCGCCGCAAAAGACCGTTCATGAAATTCTCGCCATCCCGTCTTCTTTCCCCGGCCGCCCTGGCCGTCGTCGCTCTCGCCCTCGGCGCCTGCGCCACCGTGGAGCCCTCCGGCCACCGCACGTCCTTCACTTACGATCCCGCCGTCACCCCGGCGAAGAATCCGCACAACATCAGGCTCGCGCTCAGCACAAGCGCCCAGCGTCTCTACGTCGTCGAGAACGGCACCGTCCTCCTCGCCACCCCGGTGTCCGTCGGCAAGCCTTCCGATCCGACCCCGCACGGAAACTTCACGATCTACTCGAAGCAGGCGACGAAGCGCCGCGTAAGCGAGCCCGGTTCCGGTTACCCGATGACCTACTGGATGGAATTCAAGTCCGCCTACGGCATCCACTGGGGTTTTGTGAAGCCCGTGCCCTGCACGCACGGCTGCGTGCGCACGCCGCTGAAGGCCGTGAAGAAGATCTACGCGATGATCCCGGTCGGCACGCCGATCAACATCTCCACCACGCAACCGTGGGATGCCACCATCGGCAAGCAACTGCCCGTCCTCGACGACAGCCGTCTGCCTGATCCGCCGATGGCTTACCTGCTCAGCCCAAAAGTCTTCGCCGACGCGCAGCAGGGCAAGATGTGGAACTTCTAGGCGATCGCACGATCGACTTGGAAAACCCTTCCCAATCGGCCGCCGTGGAAACCTCCCGGCGGCCGATTTTCTTTTTCACGGCGGTCCCGGCCTCAGGATTCGAGCACCGGGTGGTGCAGCGCAGGGTGGTGGCTGTGCATCTCGAAGATGTCGACCGAGTCCGGCGTCGTGAAGTCGAGCTGGCCCGCCTCGCGCTCGAGCTTCGTGCAGGAATTCTCCGCAGCTTCCGCCTGGGCGTTGAGGAGCCTGGCGAGCAGGCGGAACCCCTCCGGCGAGCCGGACAGATAAATGGCCCGTTTGCCGGAGTAAGTCGCGCCCGTCAGGATGCGCAGCGCGCTGGAAACATTCGCGTGGTCGGTGAGGATTTGATGGGACGTATTCATGGGGAAGGTTCGTTTGCCAAACTTTCGCCCAAGATTCGCCGTGCGAAAGCGGTTTTCCGACGCTTCCTTCAGAGGGCGCGATATTGCAGGATGCCCCTGGCAATCTGCGTGGCCAGCGCCTGCCGGTAATCCTTGCTCCGGGCCAGCGCGGTATCCTGCGGATTCGTGAGGAAGCCGCACTCCACGAGGGCGGAAACGAGCTTGTTCTTGCGCAGCACGTAGAACGTCGCGGGCTTCACGCCGCGATTCTCGCCCTTCGTCGTTGTCATCGCGCATCGTTGGATGCAGCGCGCGAGCACCGCCCCTTTCGAGGAGTTGTAGAATGCCTCGATGCCACACGCCCCCCGCCGCAGGCCCGAGTTGAAGTGAATGCTCACGAAGATCGCATTCCGCTGGGCGTTTGCGATTGCCACCCGCTGCGGCAGCGGGACGAACACGTCGGACGAACGCGTCATCACCGTGCGCAGCCCCGCCCGCTTCAGGCACGCCTGCACCCGCAGGGCCACGTCCAGGGCCACGTTCTTCTCGGGAATGATGTTCGAGGGAATGCCGCCGGCATCGTGCCCGCCATGCCCCGCATCGATCACCACGGTCGAGAAGGCGGCGCGGCCGCTCGCGGCCATCGCAAGGAGGTAAATCGCGAACAAAAACGACCTCATCAGCATGAGAGCGTTTGTAACGCTTTTCGGGATGAACGGCAGCCTTCTTTGCGACCAATTTCCGTTCATCACTCTCGCCGTTCGACCGCGAAAGACGACCTATGAATCTGAATTATTCATATTGCGAATCGTCCAGGAATTTGCATTAAATGGCCTCATGAAAAACCTACTGGCAAAACCCCTTGTTTGCGCGACGATCGCCACCCTTCTCTGCTCGCCGGCAGCCCTCGCGAAGAGCAACCAACTGTTTGCGTTCGCCGGGAACTATTCCGGCCTCGTCAGCCTCGCGTCTCCCGGCGGCACCAGCGCCGGCACGGCTGTCGTCGTCATCAAAGTGCCGAAAAACGGAAAGTCGGCTTTCATCAGCTATGCCGCGACGATCGACTCCGGCGGGTCGACCTCGGTGCTCCCGGCCGACTTCACGCTGGCCAAGAATAAAACCATGTCGACGACGGACCTCGGCATCGGCATTGCCGGCACAAACAACGCCCACCCCGGCACCGGCAACTGGTCCCAGAAAAAGCGGAAGCTCACGATGTTTGCCACCAACGGCGACATGAATCTCACTGGCATCGGCGTCGTGAAAGATTCGCGCAAGAAACGGAAACTCACCCTCACCCTCGTGTCGTCCGATGCCGGCGGCTCGAATGTCTTCACGACCGTTCTCAGTGCGAAGAAGCCGAAGGTGAACAAGTAACCTTCGCAAAAGCTCCCGCCCCTCTTCCGGTCGATCGCCGGCCGGAAGAGCGCCCGATCCAACGGGAGCCTTCTCCGGATCCGTCGATCCGGAAACCTTTCACAGGACCTGACCGAAGCTCACGTCGTAGCCGTCGAGATCCTGGATCCCAAACTCCCGGCAGCCGTAGGGCTGGGTGCAGGGGCCGTAGTCGATCGTGGCGCCCCGGGAGACGAACTCCGCGTGGAGGGCGTCGGCATCCGAGACCCAGAAATAGGCCTGGCAGAGCTTGGGCGAGACGGTCCAATGCGGGACGACGTGGGCCGGATTCTCGGCCTGCTTGAGCATGAGATACATGCCGTCGCGATGCAGGATCACGAAGGACGGCGGTTCGCCGTAAAATTCGTCATCCGCAAAACCGAGCGCATCCCGGTAGTGCGCCGCCGCGGCGAAGACGTCCCGCACGAGAAAGACCGGCGCGCTGGCGGTGAGCTTCGGTGTTTGCGGATTCATCGCGGATCAGCCTTCGGAGACGGCCTCTCGCATTTTCTTCTCCTCCTTGCGGGAGATGCGGCGTGGCTCGGGCTGGAGCTCGTAAAGGACGGCGTCGGCGACGGTGCGAGCCGCGGCGGGACGTCCGAGGCGACGACAATTCGCGGCCATGTAGGCAAGACGCTCGGGATCGTTGAGGAGCGTCGAAAGCTTGTGCGCGAGGAGCGTGACCTCGGTGCATTTGATGGCGGCGCCGTTCTCGAGCAGCATGTCGGCATTGCGTTCCTCCTGCCCGCCGATGGGATCGAGAATCACCATGGGCAGCCCGCTCGCTAGGGCTTCGGCGGTCGTGAGGCCGCCCGGTTTCGTGAGGATGAGTGTGGCGATGCCCATCAGCTCGCGCATCTCGGTCGTATAGCCGAGGACGTGAAAGCGCCCGCGATCGTCCGAGGTCATCTCGGCGATCTGGTTCTTCAGGTCTTCGTTGCGGCCGCAGATCACGACGACCTGGAAAGCCGCGTCGGCGTCCGTCATGCCGAGCAGGCGCTTGACGACCGCCGCTGCGGGGCTGAGACCGAGCGTGCCACCGGCCAGGAGAAGCACGGGACGGGCGGGATCGAGTCCATGCCGGGCGAAAACGGCGTCGCGATCGACGGATTGCTCGAAGGCGGGATCGATCGGGATTCCCGAGACCGTGATGCGGTCGGCGGGAAGGCCGAGCGCCTCCATGTGGATCTTGTCCTCGTCCTGCGAGACGAAGTAATGATGGAACGCGCGGGCAAGCCACATCGCGTGAAAGTGATAGTCGGTCACGACGATCGAGAGCTTCGTCTCGACGGTCTTGCGGCGCAGCAAGTGCGCGATCACCCCCGCCGGCATGAAATGCGTGCAGATGATGTGGTCCGGATGGAAGTCCTTGATGAGGCTGATGAGCGGCTGGGCCTGGGCGAGATCGAGCAGCACGCGCACGCGATCGGTCGCCCACGGATCGTCGCTCGTCTCATACCACCAGCCGAGGAAGTGCGGGGTGACCTCCGACAGCCGCTTGTAGAGGCCCGAGTAAAACTGCTTGTGGAGGGGATTCGTGTGATCGAGCGAATCGTCGGAAAGAACTTCTCCCACTTCGGGATGGGCGCGGAATGCGCGATCGAGGGCGTCGGCTGCCTTCATGTGGCCGGAGCCCACCGAGGCCGAAAGGATCATGACACGCTTCTTCTCCATGGAGGGGATGCCCTCCAAAGTGGCGCGTCCGAGCCTGCGGCGCGAGGGAGAAATGCGGCGAACGTGGGGTCGGCCTCGGAAAATGTGACTCCGCCGATCAGGCCAGGCCATCGTCTACCCGACCGTCGCACGCTTTTGCCGCAGGCGCTCCGCCCAGCCCGCGAAGCCGCCCTCGATGCCATCGGCGGCGATGCCATTGTCCACCGCGATGCCGCATGCCCACTCGGCCAGCTCGAGCTGGCCTTCCTGCTCGTAATTCCGCGCCAGCACGCGGAGGATCTCGCCGTGGGGCTTCACGCCGGGGCCGAAGGGCTCGGGATCCTTGTAGAATGCGTCGACGTAGACCTCGCTGAGGAAGCGGGCCATCGTGGGCCGGGCGCGCTGCATCACTTCGACGGCGCGCACGAAGAACTCGCCGCGCTCGGCCGGGTCCTCGAGCTTCTCGATCGCCGCAAGCACCGCCTCGCGGCTGCCGCGCCGCCAGAGCCAGTCCAACCGCTCGCGTTGTGCATCCATCACCCTGCAAGCCTCCTACCAGAAAGGCGCGGCCCGGCCAAGCGCCCACTTAGCCGTCGGCGGACGCGCGCCGGCACGCGAGCAGGATGGCCTCGACGTGGCGATGGTCCGTGCCGCAGCAGCCGCCGAGCACGGTGACGTGCGGCATTTTTCGGAGCAGGTCGCGATGGCGGCAGCCGAGATCGGCGGGATCGCCCTCGTCGAGATCGGGAGCATCGTTGAGCTCGGCGTGGCTGCGCATCGAGGAGTTTGCGCGGATGCCCCGGATGCGGCGCAGCCACGGTTCGCCCGCCGTCAGAGCGGCCTCGAAATGCACGGGGTGCGCGCAGTTGATCATGTAATACGCGGGCGGCGCGCTGGTGGCGGCGTCCACGGTTTCGATGGCCTCGCGGAGCGTCAGGCCGCCGGGCAGCCGGCCGTCGGTCTCGAGAGTGAAGGAGATCACCGCCGGGATGTCCAGTGCCTCCGCGGCCCGGGCGATGCCGACAGCCTCCTCGATGTAGTTCATGGTAAACGCGCTCACGAGGTCCGCCCCGGCGTCGCGCAGCGTGCGGACCTGCGCCGTGTGGTAGCGCGCCGCCTCGTCGGCATTCATCAGCGCGGAGGGGGCATAGCCGTCGCCGCGCGGCCCGACGCAGCCGCTGACGACGATCGGCGTCGCGGCGGTCTCGAATTCCTCGCGAACCTCGTGCATGAGGCCGATGCCCTGGCGGTTGGCCTCCGCCAGCGTTTCCGGCGTGTAGCCGAGCTGCGCGCCCCAATCGGGGTTCGCCCGCCAGGTCGGGCTCTCGAGCACGAAGCCCACGCCGTGCCGCCGCGCGAGGCCGGCATAGGTGCGGTAATATTTCCGCAAGGCCGCGCGGCCCTCCGATGTGGCGAGCAGGGTGAAGCCCGCAAAGAGCGGCAGATCGATGCCCTCGTGAAAAATGAGGGTTGTTTCCATGCCGCCGTCGGTGAGGAAAAGGTCGCCGGAGAGTTGGGGAAGGGTCTGTCGGGATGCAATCATTGGTGTTGGTGAATTCACCCTGTGGGCGTGAGTTCGCCCCTCACATTGTGAGGCGGCGCGTGGACCTGCCATTCGACGGCGCGCTCGGGCCGGTAGGAGCAGAAAGCGCCGATGCGGATGGAGTTCGCCAGATGCCGGGCCAGCGCGGGATACACCGCCTCGAGCTTTCGGATCGCGCTCCGGATGCGCCACGTCACCGCGGTGCGCGCCTTCTCCGCGGAATCGCCCGCCTTGCGGAGCCGTCCGCCGAGCCCGGTGGCCCGCTTGATCTCGCGCTCCAGCTCATCGCGCTCCTCCTCGAAGCGACTGGCGCGCGCGGCGTCGCCGGCCTCCCCGGCCTCGGCGAGGTCGGCCTCGATCTCCCGCAGTCGCGCGCGGTAGGCGCGACGCGCCTCTTCGTCGATGATCTCGACCCCGGCGGAGCGGACCGCTTCACCGGCCAGATCCACGCTGGCCACTTCGTCCCCGGCCCGCGCCAGCAGGCGCGCGATGTCGAGGAACCCGCGCAGCTCCGGCATCTGCGCGACCTGGTGCTCGAAGGCAAGCGTCCACAACGTCCCCTCGCGGCGGAAGACATTCGCGATCGGCCAGGTGAGCACTGCGGGCCGCTCCGGGGCGACGGCCGCGCCCTCCTCGAGCCCCGCGAGCCGCAGCCCCTCCGCGAGGTGCGCGATGTCCTCGTCGCGCCGGTAGGGATTCACATGCAGGATCCAGCGGAACAGCTCTCCGGAGCCGGCCTCGGCGCCGCAGAGGATCCGGCGGCGGAAGTCCTCGCGAAACTCCTCGAGGAAGGCTGTCGCGCGCTCCCGGTCGCCAAGATACGCGCACGCGGCCGCCCGGAAGACCGGCACATCGACGACCATCTGCGGCGGTGTTCTCGCGGCGACGGCGAGGAACTCCTCGTAGCGCCGCAGCGGGAAAAGCGGCGGCGCCGCGTAGCAGTAATACCACGCCGGACCGAGCGGATTCAGTGCGAGCGCCCGCTCCGCCAGCTCCCGGCCGAGTTCGGGACTCCCCTGGAAAGTCTGGCAGCTCGCGAGCTGCACGAGCAGCCCGGCGTCGTTCGGCGCCAGCCGCAGGGCGCGGTCGAAACGCGCGCCCGCCCGGTCGAACTCGCGACGGTATTGCTCGATGCGGCCAAGGATGAGCTGCACGGCCGCATCGTCCGCGTCCAGCGCCTCGGCCTGCCGCGCGTAGTCGTAAGCGAGCTTCTCCTTCTCCTCCCAGCGGCCCCAGACCTGGCAGCTCCATTCGTTGAAATGAGAAAGCGAGAGCCCACCCAGCGCCCGGGCGCAATGCGGGTCCGCCTCGAGCGCGCGCTCGAAGAACCGTCGCCCCTCCTCGTCCGCGTCGCCGATGCCGCGCTGCAGGCATTCCATGCCGCGCAACCAGCATTCGTAGGCAGCAAGCGTCGTGATTCGCCGGCGGCGGGCCGCCCCGAGCAGCGACTGGTCGATCTGGCCGGCCAGGGCATTCGCCACTTTCGCGGCGATCTCGTCGTGCGTTTCGGGGAGATTCCCGCCGTCATAACGCCCGGCCCAAAGGTGGCGGCCGCTCGCCGCCTCGATCAACTGCGCGGCGATCCGCAGCGTTCCGCCCATCCGCCGCACGCTGCCTTTCAGTAAATATCCCGCCCCGAGCCGGCGGCCGAGCGCCGCGTCGTCGAGCGCCTCCTCCCCGGCCGCGAACACCGAGTGCCGCGATCACGCCGAAGGCGGGGAAACGCGCCATCTCGGCAATAAGATCGTGCAGGAAGCCTGTCGCCAGTCGCGCATCCTCCGGCAGGCCGGAGAGATTCTCGAAGGGCAGCAAGGCCAGCGTGACGTTCGGTCGCCTCATGGTGGACAACGTCCTCGCTACCGAAAAGGACCGCCAGGGAAAAGCCGACGGTGACTTTCCGCACGCCCCCGCCGCCATGTCACGAAGTTGTCGCCAGGTTGTGCGCTCCGGCGATGACGGGCAATTCCGCTGCGCATGAAATCTTCCCGTTTCCTTTTCACCGCCGCGTTTCTTGGCGCCGCCGCGACCTCCCCTGCCCAAAGCCTCGAGTTCCTGACGCAGACCTCCGTTCCCACTGGCGCGGAGATTCTTTCCTTTTCCAAGGACGAGAACACCGTCGCCTCCACCGTGGGGTCGGCCGGCGTGCAGCTCTTCACGCTCAATGCCGACGGCAGCCTCACCGCCCGCGGCGGCGTGCTCTCCTACGCCGCGGAGTTCTCGAGCGCCCTCGGCGCGGTAAGTTCCGTCGCGCTCGACCCGCTGGGCCGTGGGTTCGGCGTCGCCTCCCTCATCCCGACGGCGAATGGCACGACCGCGGGCCGCGTCGCCTTCTTCAACTACCGCGCCGGCTCGGTCGCCTCGATCGTCACGCTCGACGTGGGCTTCCATCCGGACAACGTCTCGTTCTCGCGCGATGGCAAAAAGGTCTTCGTCGCGAACGAGGGAGAATTCACCACCGGCGGCGCGACGGACGCCCCGGGCTCCGTGAGCGTGATCGACCTCTCCGGCGTCACCAACCTCGCCAGCGTGGCCACGCTCACGAACGCGAACGTCAACACGATCGACTTCCAGGCCGCAAACCTCGCGACCGGCGTGACGCTCGACGCGCTGCGCTTTAACGACAACTCCGCCGGCGCGATCGCGAATCGTTTCCGCCACGTCGAGCCGGAATACATCACCGAGGGCGACGGCAAAATTTATGTGACCCTGCAGGAAAACAACGCCATCGCGGAGCTTTCGCTCACCGGCGCGAACGCGAACAAATGGACCGCGATCCATCCGCTCGGCACGATCACGCAGACCATCGACGCCTCCGACAAGGACGGCGCCGGCGGCACGGCCCTCGCCCTCGTGGACGATGTCGTGAAAGGCATGCCCATGCCCGACACGATGGCGTCGTTCACGGCCGGCGGCACGCGATTCCTCGTCACCGCGAACGAAGGCGACTTCCGCGTGGATGACGGCGACCGCATCCGAGTGAAGGATTTCACAGGAGTGGAGGCAGGCGTCACGATCGACCGGACAGACGCCGCGTTCGGCCGCCTGCGGGTGCTGAAGGACGTCAGCGATCCCGATGGCGATGGCCTGCTCGACGAACCCGTCATGCCCGGCACCCGATCGTTCTCGATCTGGAATGCCACCACCGGTGCGCTCGTGAAGGACTCCGGCAGCCTCGAGCCGCTTTTGCTCACGCTCGATCCCACCCGGCACAACATCAACGCCGAGTCCGGCACCGCCGTCTTGGACGCGCGCTCGCCGGACAAGGGCCCCGAACCCGAGGCCATCGCCACCGGCGACATCAACGGCCACCGCTACCTCTTCGTCGGCCTCGAGCGGCAGGACGGCCTGCTGATGTTCGACGCAACAAACCCCGCCGAACCGACCCACGTCGCTTACGTGAATAATTTTGCCGAAGGCCTCATCGCGCCGGAGTGCATCCTCTTCATCAAGGGCGCGGACAATCCCACCGGCGAGGCCCTGCTACTCGTCGGCTACGAGATCAGCGGAACGATCGGCGCCTACAAAGTCACCGGAGCTCCCGCGAAGGCGGAGCCTGCGACCCCCGTCCCGCCCACCCTCGGCCTTAAGAAAAAGCTCGCGGTCGATGAGGCCGAAGACACCGCGCGGGTGAAAGGCCGGGCCTCCGCCGACACCGTTCGCGTGCTCGTGAACGGCAAGCGCGCCCGCGGCACGACAAAGTGGCGCCTCACCGTCAAATTCCCACTCGGCAAGGACAAGCTGCGCCTGCGCGTCGTCGCCTACGCCGCCGACGGCACAGCTTCGGCGCCCTCGTTCATCACGCTGCATCGCCGTTAAGCCTTCCGAGCCATCTTTTCCGCGGGGCGTTCTTTCGAGGGCGCCCCGCTTTTTTTTTTTGCGCCGCGTCATATCCCCGCCGGCCACTTGCATCGCCCCGGCTTCGCCGCTAAGGTCGTCCGCTCGACTTATGAGCATTCCGAGCATTATTGACCCGTCCCGACTGGAAGGACTGGAGCTGAACAACGACGAAGTGGCCCGCTACTCGCGCCATCTCATCATGCCCGAGGTCACGCTCGCCGGTCAGAAGAAACTCAAGGCCGCGAAGGTCCTTTGCATCGGCACCGGCGGCCTCGGCTCGCCCATCGCCCTTTACCTCGCCGCCGCCGGCGTCGGCACGCTCGGCCTCGTCGATTTCGACACCGTCGATTTCTCGAACCTCCAGCGCCAGATCCTCCACGGCACGAAGGATGTCGGCCGCAAGAAGATCAACAGCGCCCGCGACCGCATCAAGGACGTGAACCCGAACGTCCAGGTAAACCTGCACGACGCCTTCTTCACGAGCGAGAACGCCCGCGAGATCGTCGAGCAATACGACATCGTGATCGACGGCACGGACAATTTTCCGACGCGTTATCTTTCCAACGACATCTGCGTCTTTCTCAAGAAGCCGAACATCTACGGCTCCATCTTCCGATTCGACGGCCAGGTCACGGTCTTCGCTCCGCACCTCGGCGGTCCGTGCTATCGCTGCCTGTATCCTGAGTCGCCGCCGCCGGGCATGGTCCCGAGCTGCGCCGAGGGCGGCGTGCTGGGCGTGCTGCCAGGCATCATCGGCGTCATTCAAGCCATCGAAGCGGTCAAGCTCATCGTCGGCATCGGCGAGCCGCTCATCGGCCGCCTGCTCCATTTCGACGCGCTCAAGATGAAATTCCGCGAGTTCAAGGTGCGCAAGGATCCCAAGTGCCCCGTGTGCTCCGAGAATCCGACCATCACCGAGCTCATCGACTACGACACCTTCTGCGGCATCCCGCAGGCCGCCGCGGCGGAAGAAGCCGAACCACCCGTGCCGGAGATCTCCGTGGAGGAACTCAAGCGCAGGCAGGACGCCGGCGAGAAATTCGTCCTCCTCGACGTGCGCGAACCCTACGAATACGACATCGCCCGCATCCCCGGATCGAAATTGATCCCGCTCGGCGAGCTGCACGCACGCCTGAGCGAACTCGACACGGCGGACGAGATCGTCATCCACTGCAAGAGCGGCTATCGCAGCGCCAATGCCCTGCGCGAGCTGCAGGGTGCCGGCTTCGCGAAGGTCTGGAATGTCGAAGGCGGCATCCTCGCCTGGGCCGACCGCGTCGACCCGAGCGTCGCGAAATACTAGGCCCCGCTTCCAGAAGCTCACAGCGGGAAGATCAGCCGAGCGCTTCCCGCAACCGGGCCTGCGCGGCGCGGCCGAGGGCGACCGGCTCCGGACAACCCGCGAGCCAGACGTGCTCCTCGTCGCGCGACATCCGCTGGGTGCGTTGAATGGCGCCGACATTGAGGATGAGCGACCGGCTCACGCGCACGAACGGCGGCGTCGGCAAAGTGCGCTCGTAGGCGCTCAGCGTCTGACAAATCATCAGCGGGGCCTCACCCGCGATAGAGAAGCGCGTGAAGTCGCCGTCCGCCTCGAGCGCGGCGACTTTTTCGAGCGTCGCCACGACCGTTCGCCCCGGGGAGCGCAGGCAGATGCGGTCGCTCGCGAGAAAGGATGGCCCGGCCGTCTCGTTCAATCCGCACGCCTCGCGGAGCCGGCTCACCGCCTGGGCCAGCCTTTGTGCGCGCACCGGCTTCAGCAAATAGTCCACGGCTTCCACCTCGAAGGCACGGATCGCGTGCTCGGAATACGCCGTGACGAACACGACCTTCGGCGGCTGGCCGCGGCCGCGAAGAAACGCGAAGCCGTCCTCGCCCGGCATACGGATGTCGAGAAACACGGCGTGGGGATTCGTGCGCGCACAGGCCTCGCGGGCCGCGGCGACATCGCCGGCCTCTGCGACCACTTCCACGCCCCCGATTTCGAGCAGCGATTGCCGCAGCGCCTGCCGCGCCAGCGGTTCGTCGTCCGCAAGGATCACGCGGAGCACGGCTCTCCCTCCAGGCGTAGTTCCGCGGTGACGATCCCGTTCATCTGGCTCAATTCGAATTCCGCCCGGCCGGGATAATGAAACTCCAGTCGACGCCGCAACGTCTCGAGCCCCACGCCCTCGACGACCTCGAGGCTCTCCGGCAGACGCCCGGGATTACTGACGGATATCGTGAGCCGGTCGCCCTTGCAGCCCGCGTAGATCCGGATCGCGCAGCGCTCGGCCAGCAGGCCGTGCTTCACCGCATTCTCCACGAGCGGCTGGAGCAGAAAACTCGGCACGAGCCGGCGACGGGCGTCGAGTTCCGCCCCCACACTGGTCTCCATCCGCTCGCCGAAGCGCGCCTGCTCGATGCGGAGATAGGCGGCGACGGCGTCGAGTTCCGAGGCCAGGGGCGCGAGCACGCTGTGCCGATGCTCGAGCGAATAGCGCAGGTAATCGGAGAGCTCATGCACCATCTCTCGCGCCGCCTCGGGATGGATCGGAATTTCCGAAGCGATCCCGTTGAGCGAATTGAAGAGAAAATGCGGGTCGAGCTGGGCGCGGAGGAGTTGCAGTTCCATGCGCTGCGCCGATTCCGTGGCCGATTGCGCCCGCGCGGCTTCGCCAAGGGCGCGAGCCCGCGTCTGCAGCCCGAAGTAAACGAGACTCCACGCCAGATACACGAGCGAGATGAAGATGATGCGAAAAAGCCACTCCTCGCGTGGCGTCCAGCCGGGGCTGTGCCAGCCGGTCATCTCGACGAAACCTCGCGAAATCGCCGCCTGGGAGAAGCCGGCGGCGAGGCTCAGCGCCACCATCCACACCGCAGTGCGAAAGCGAAAGGGATCCGCCAGCGTGGGCCGCCGATAGATTCCGTAGAGCACCAGAGAGAACAGGAACGCCAGCGGCTCCTGCATTAGCGTCAGCCCGAGCGCGCGACCGAAGTCCTCGAAAGTGACGTAGCGCACGACAAACTCGAAGGCGCCGAAGATCAGCCAGATGACGATGTTGATCTTCCAGAACGAAACGGAAAACCATCGATCGAGCCGGGATTGCACGCCCGCATCGTGCGAATCGCGCGGCGCAGGGTCAACACCGCAAAGTCTTCCGCGCGGCGGGTTCAACGACTTTCCGGCCCGATTCGCCGAGTGCGGCGCGACAACCGGGAATTTGCCGGCAAATCGTAGAGTCCGCCATCCGCACCGATGCCCGATTTCCGTCTTCTGCCCTCCACGCGCGCTCGACAGCGCGAAAAACGCCCCGATCTCGCCGGCCCGAGGGAATTCATTTCCTACCGGGAAGGACAATTCTTTCAATCATGGCTTTCGTAACCTATCGTCGCCGCACCATCGAAAAATCGATTCCGGGTCCTTTTCTCTCACCGATCATTCCATGAAAACGCTTTTCCTTGCCGCGCTTCTCCTTGCCTTCCCGTTTGCGGCCTCCGCCCAGAGCGCCGCAAACACGACCTACCAGACAAGTCAGGTGCGCGTGACCTTCACGGTCTCCGGCGACTGGGGTAGCGGCTTCCAGGGCGACGTCACGATCGACAATCTGACCAGCACCCCCATCCCGAACTGGCAGCTTTCCTTCCAAATGCCGCGCACCGTCTCGTCGATCTGGAACGCGCGAGTCGTCTCCCGTGTCGGCGAGGTCTACACCTTCGACGCCCAGCCCTATTCCTGGAACCAGTCGATCCCCGCCGGCGGCCGGGTTAGCTTCGGATTCACCGGAGCCCCCGGGGCGCTGACCGCCCCGCCCACCGGCTTCGCCTTCCAATCCGGGGCATCGACCCCGACCCCGACTCCGACCCCGACTCCGACTCCGACTCCGACTCCGACTCCGACTCCGACTCCCACTCCCACTCCCACTCCCACTCCCACTCCCACTCCCACTCCCACTCCCACTCCCACTCCCAC